>JBHELE010000314.1:0-2798 GCA_046263235.1 Actinomycetota bacterium | reverse complement strand
CCCGAAGACCCTTCGACGTGGTCACCAGCACGCCCAGGCCGACGCTGTCCATGAACTCCAGCTCGCTCAGGTCGAGCGTGATGTCACCCTCGCTCTCGGTGTAGGGCTGGAGGACGTCGGCCACACTGGCCGCGTTCGACGCGTCGACGTTGCCGGACACCCGGAAGGAGCGAGGTCCCGACCGCTCGATGATCGTCTGCATTGGCGCTCATTCCCCTGCCTGGACCGACTGGAAAGAGGTTTCCCGATCGGGCCGATCCTATCCGTCGTCGCCTCACGACGCGCAGCGGCGAGCAGGGGCGCCAGCCGGGGCGGACGATATACTGGCCTGCGCCGCCCCGGGCCGGTGGGGCTGGGGCGCCGTCGAGCCCCCATCGTCTAGCGGCCCAGGATGTCGCCCTTTCAAGGCGGAGACACGGGTTCGAATCCCGTTGGGGGCACGAAGTCCATAGGGTCCCGTGGTGTAGCCTGGTCAAACACGCCGCCCTGTCAAGGCGGAGATCGCCGGTTCAAATCCGGTCGGGACCGCTCCTTCGAGCGGCGCCTGCGGGCGTGGCCCGCGAAACCGCGGCGAGGTAGCTCAGTTGGCAGAGCACGCGGCTGAAAACCGCGGTGTCGGCAGTTCGATTCTGCCCCTCGCCACCAAGGGGCTGACCCGGACGGGCGTCAGGCGTCGATCAGCCCCTTGCCCGTGGTGGAATCCTGGAGGAGACCGCGGATCTCGGCCTCGCGGTAGCGTCGGTGCCCGCCGAGCGTCCGGATCGATGACAACTTCCCGGCCTTGGCCCAGCGGGTCACTGTCTTCGGGTCGACCCGGAACATCGCCGCCACCTCGGCCGGCGTCAGAAGCTTCTCCCCCTCGTCAACGCTCTTCACCGCGGACCTCCTCCTACCCGGCGGAAGATCCGCCGATTTGTGCAGATTATGGCCGAAAGGCGCAAGAACGGACATGGCCTTTTCGGACTATCTTCGCCAACATACCGCGACCGCCAGCAGGCAAGTCAAGCGTTAATTGAGAGATTCGCGGCTTCGGGCCTCGGACCATCGGGCGGACAGGGCCTGGTACAGCTCGAGGGACCGCCGGATCCCGTCGGGCTCCCGGAGCGAGCGAACCGCCTCTTGCATGTCCCGGCCGCTGTGGTCGTTGTCGAGCTCGTCCCACGTGAACAGGTCGGAGACGGTGGCGTAGTCGAGCTCGACCGCGGCGTCCGCTCCGAACGCCGACAGCCATTCCAGGAGCTCGTTCGCGGGCGGCTGGAGATGGGCCAGATCCGACCGGCGAAGAAGCCGAAGGGCGGACGCGACGCGCCCCCGAGCCAGCCCGATGGGTGTCCAGTAGAAGAGGCGGAAGCGGTCGGGGATGCGCTCGACCAGGTGTCGTTCGTCGTCGTCGACGAGGAGGAACCACCGGATCGGGACGTGCCACGCGCTCTGGATCATCGAAGGGACGGCGGAGGGCTCACGGCGCTTCAGGCGGGCCAGCTCGCGGGCCGCCCGGCGGGCCTGACCCTCCGGAACCAGCGCGTCGGCCATCTCGGTCGGCGCGGTCTCGCGGAGCGACAGCAGGCTGGCCAGGACCCGAAGCTTCGTCCGCCACGGACACAGGTAGTACCGGCCGTCGACGAGCCTCACGTCGGCGTGGTCCCCCTCGTCGGCGGCCAGCAGCCCCAGCCGGCGATCGGAGGCGAAGGACTCCTCGCGGTAGATGAGACGGCGCCGACCCTTCGGTGGCCCGCCCGAGACGATGTACCGCTCCCACCGCGACCGCTCCTCGTCGACGAAGGAATCGAGCGGCCGAAACACCCGGAGGTACGCGCAGGGGATCACGGCGCGGATCATAGGTCGGCCTCGGGAGCGCGCGCCACCCTCGGGCGTTCCGAAGGGCCGATACGTCCGGGAGGCCCCATTTGGGCCCCTGCTATAGTCGGCCCGCGGGATGCCTGGGCGAGGAGAGCCGTGACGACATCACGATCCCGAACCGGAGCCGTTCCGAGCTGATGTCGGTCTTCGACCAGCTTTCCGACGAGTACGAAGAGATCGTCTTCTTCAACGATCCGCCCAGTGGTCTCCACGCCATCGTGGCCATCCATTCGACCACCCTGGGACCGGCGCTGGGGGGCACGCGCTTCTATCCGTTCGCCACCGAGGACGAAGCCCTCCGGGACGTGCTTCGGCTGGCCAGGGGCATGACCTACAAGGCGGCGGCGGCCGGCCTCGACCTCGGCGGGGGCAAGGCCGTCATCATCGGCGACCCGAAGAGGATGAAGTCGGAGGAGCTGCTTCGAGCCTACGGACGATTCCTCGACACGCTTGGCGGCCGGTACATCACGGCTGAGGACATCGGTACGTCGCGGGACGACATGGACCTGATCCGCCGGGAAACGCGCTACGTGACCGGAGTGTCCCCGGAGCTCGGCGGGTCGGGAGATCCGTCTCCCGTCACGGCGTACGGGGTGTACCTCGGCCTCCGTGCCGCCGCGGAGGAGGCGTGGCAGGAGCACTCGCTGAAGGGACGAACGGTCGCGGTGCAGGGCGTCGGCAAGGTCGGCTACTACCTCGTGAAGCACCTCGTCGAGGAGGAGGCCAGGGTCGTGGTGGCGGACGTCGACGTGGACGCCGTCGCCCGGGCGGTCCGGGACTTCGGCGTGGAGACGACTGACCCGGACAAGATCCATGCCGTCGAGTGCGACGTGTACGCGCCGTGCGCGCTGGGTGGCGTGATCCGGGACGACACGCTCCCCGAGCTGAAGTGCCGCATCGTCGCGGGCGCTGCCAACAATCAGCTGGAGAGGCCCGAG
>JBHELE010000313.1:0-6677 GCA_046263235.1 Actinomycetota bacterium | reverse complement strand
GTCCAGGTAGAACCCTCCGACGACCGCGGCCGACTCGCCGATGAGGACCCGCGTCCCGGCCACGAGCCCCCCCTCCTCCTTCTCGTCGACCAGGCGCCGCGGCGTCACCACGATGTCCGGAAGGAAGCTGTTTCGCTCCAGCGACGAACCGACGACCTGTTCGCCCTTCAGAACCACCAAATACTGGAGCTCCGATTCCCGGCGGACGCCGTCGAGGCGGGCTTGGCGGGTGGCACGCGGCCCGGACATCGCGGCCCGGACGGCGTCGGACGCCACGCCGGTCGCGGCGTTCGTGAGCGTCGCCTTCGCCCGCGTCGCCAGCCCGTGGTCGCCGTAGATCGCCAGCTGCGGCGTCTGGACCAGCCCGACCAGGCGGCTGTCCGTTTGCTGAAGCGCCTGGTTCTCCGCGATTCGATTGACCACGAGCGTGGACACCCCGAGCGGGACGACCACGATCCCCAGGAAGAACAGCGTGAGTCGCGCCCGAAAGCTCACCGTAGTGATTGTCGGCAAATCCGCCGTATCGCTGGACCGGTTCGGGCGGTGCCGGCCACCGCGGTCGACCGCTTCACGGCTGGCGCTCGCACGTCATGGCGGGAGCGTATCGGTGGGTGCGGGCCGATTCCAGACCGCGTCGAGGTGACGCGCGGGCTACGACACGACGTCCTTGCGGGTGAAGATGGCGAGCGACGCCCCCAGGAACACGACCGTGTAGGCGACGAAAACCACTACGCCGTGTCGCATCGCGTCCCAGGCCACGGGCGAACGAAACAGATCCGTGAACGCCAGCCAGTCGTGCGTCAGGAGGTACGGTCGGAGCGCCCGCACGCTGGGGATGGCGTCGAGGATCTGGCTGATGATGACGAAGGCGACCGTCGCCACCGTGGCGCCCGGCGCGGATTCGGTGATCGTGGACACGAACACCCCGATCGCGGCCACACCCGCCACGCCCAGGAGGACGTACCCGGCGGCCGCAGCGAGCCGTGCGGCCGCGGCGCCTCCCGAGAGCGTCGTGCCCGAGAGCGTGGGGAGCGGTCCGAAGCCGTAGGCGATACCACCCGACACCATTCCGATCAGTAGGACCCAGATCACGGCCAGCGCCAGCAGCGCCATGACCGCGCCGTACTTCGCCCCGACCAGGCGAACGCGCCCGACCGGGCGGACCAGCAGGTACCGCAGGGTCCCCGCCGTTGCCTCGCCCGCCAGCGTCTCGCCGGACAGCAGGGCCGCACCCAGGGGCAAGATGAACGGCTGGATCAGCGCCACCGCCGTCAACGACGCGAACAGCCCGTTGCGGGGAATGAGATCGAAGAACGGCGGGCCGCCCTCTTCGGATCCGGCGGTCGACAGGATGATCACGGGGAGCAACGCCACGCCGGTGAGGAGCGCACCGAGGACGTAGGTTCGAACGCGGTGGGCGGCCTTGCCGATCTCAACGAGGAGCATCGGCGCCCTCCGTCAGCTGCAGGAACACGTCTTCGAGCGTGGCCCGCTCCGGAATGAGCGCACTGACCCTGACGCCCCCCGCCACCAGCGCGCCGTTCACGTCGGCCGGCGTCGTCGGCGGGGCGACACGCAGCCGGAGGGTTCGGTCGGCGACGGCACGGCCGCCCGTTCCATCGCCATCGAGCAAGGCAACCGAACGAAGCCGCTTCAGGACCCGGTTCGCGCGCTGCGGATCGTCCACCTCGATTCGAACCACGTCGCCGGTGGTGCGGAGCTCGCCGGGTGCTCCCTCGGCCACGACCTTCCCCCTGGCCAGGACGCCCACGCGATCACACATCGCCTCGACCTCCCACAACAGATGGCTCGAGACGAAGACCGTCGTCCCTTCGTCGGCCAGGCGCCGAAGCAGGACCCGGACCTCTCGCATGCCCTGCGGGTCCAGGCCGTTCGTGGGCTCGTCGAGCACGAGCACGTCGGGCGATCCGAGCACGGCCAGGGCGATCCCCAGTCGTTGCCTCATCCCCTGGCTGTAGGCCTTCACGCGCTTGCCGGCGGCGGCCTCCAGCCCGACGAGGCGAAGGACGTCGTCGACGCGGCGAAGGCGTCGGTCGCGGTCCTGGCGGGGACCGGCGGCCCGGGCGAAGTACGCCAGGTTGGTCCGCCCGGTGAGGTACTTCCAGAATCCGGGTTCCTCGACCAGCGCGCCGACTTGCCGAAGCGGTGCGGGCGCGGCCAGCATCCGGCGTCGGCCTCCGGTCTGCGACGGCGGAAAGAGGGGCTCTCCGAGCACCCCAATCTCCCCCTCGCTCGGAAAGATCAACCCGAGCGCCATCCGGATCGTCGTCGTCTTCCCGGCGCCGTTCGGACCGAGAAAGCCGTACAGCTCGCCCCGCCCCACGGAGAGGTCGAGGCGGTCGACCGCGGCGATGGCGCCGTACCGCTTGACCAGCCCCGACGCGACGATCGCGCTCAGGGCAGGGACCGCTCGATCGTCGCCAACCGTTCCTGGGGCACCGTCCCGATCAGGACCCACCAGAACGTCTCGCGATCGGCGAGCCGGGCAGAGAACAGCGGGCCCGACAGCGGCAGCATGTCCCGAATGCCGAGATCGCCGTCGTCCGCGTGGCGGTCGATCCGGATCGCGATCACCGTGTCCCACCCGGATCCGAAGAGTCGAACGGGATCGCGCGCGTTCGAGCCGTCCACGTCCACCGCGTGTTGCCGTGGGGCCGGAAGACGGTCGTGCCGGGCCTCGGCGTCGCTCGCCACGACCCGCGCACCGGCAGGCGGCGTGAACTCGTACGTGGCCGGATCGATCGGATCGAAGCGGACCGATTCGAACGCCGCGGACAGCGCCGCACTCTCCGCCCGTCGGGCGTACACGGCGACCGACAACGGAACCCATCGCTCCGCGTCGACGGCGAGCTCGATGCGGCCCACCAACGTCTGAGTCGTCTTCGGCTGAAGGACCAGCAGGTACGCGTCACGCCCGGCAATCCGCGTCGAAGGCCCCGAGGTGACCTCGGTCGTGGGCTGGATCGCTTCGAGGGTGAGCGCCGCCAGCGAGGCTGGATCGAGCAAGCCCACGGGGTGCGCCGGCATCGCCGTCCCCGTTCGGATCGGACCGAGCCGATAGGCGGTGAACGACGCCGAATCCCACGCCCACGCCTGCGCCGAGGTCTGGTCCCTGCGAACGAAGAGCCCGATCTCGGCGGTCGGAAGCAGCTCCGCCAGGCGAGCGCCATGCTCGCTCCGCCACACGCGCACGCGATGGTCCCCGTTCAGCGCGTCGATCAGACGGCTGGCCGCATCCGGTGGCTGGCCGGCCTGGGCCGGGATGGACGGGAGCCCCAGCCCGACGTGCGTTCGAACCAGACCCGACACCGGGGGTGGATCGGCCAGCGCCGACATCACGTTCGTCACGAGCCGCTCGGGTGTGATCGAGGGGAGCCGGGGAGGTGCCGCGCCCTGAGCGGCCACGGCGACTCCGACCACGGCCGCTATGACCACCAAGAGCAGCAGAGAGGTTCGCGAACGCGGCCGAAGGGACGGCATCACGTTCCTTGTAGCACGCTCGGCCGTGACCGGCGGCGCCGTACGGGAGATAGCACCGAACCACCACGGGATCCGCTCATGTCGGTGGCATCTCGAACACGTATTCCGTGTCGCCCGTCACCGACGTCGCCACCAGGCCAGCGTCGAAGCACTCCGCGAAGACCTCCGCGCATTCGTCGCGCCACCGCCGAGCCAGATCGGCGTCCCCCGCCTTCAGCCGGTGGTAGTCCTCCGGGATGGCCACCCTCGCACCGGGGACCGGCTCCCCGCCCGATCGCTCCGGGCGCGCCCCGCCTGCTCTGGCCGACCGGCCCACCAACCTGGGGCCCTCGACGGCCGCCCGGCCGGCCCTCCCTTCCAGCGCGTCGATCACCCTTTCGGAGTTCAGCCCCCATCGGACCTCGAACCGGTCGCTTCGGTCGTCGCGGTTCAGCCGATCGGTCATCTGACCGTAGAAATCGCGAAGGAACCGCGCGCCTTCGGCCCCCAGCTTCACCAGGTTGAACCGGGCGTTCAACGCGACGAGCGGGTCATACGTCCACCGAACCTCCGCGATGCCGTGATCGAGAGACCCCGCCCGCTGGGCCAACTTCAGGGCGAATCCCACGCCGCGCGCCTGCCATTCCGGAACGACCGCCAGCATGTGCGAGTGAAGGTGCAGCCCCTCGGCGAACCCGACGAAGCCCCACACGAACCCGACCAGGGCGCCGCCGGCCTCCGCGCCGTACAGGACGCTGCCGGCGTGCTGCATCGCCCGGACGATCTCCCGGGAAGGGGCCTGGTCGCCCCACACCACGTCGACCACGTCTCGGATACGGTCCGCGTCTCGGAGCTCGACGAGTGGCGCAACGCGCACGCCGGACCTCTCGGTCGCGGCTCGCACCAGATCCCAGGCGCGACCGGATCCCACGGCAGCGGAGTCTAGGGGAAGGCCCGCCCAGAGAGAGACCGGCTCGGGCAGGGCGATGTGGACGGGCGAACGGCCCGGTGGATCAGCTGGTGGAAGGAGGCGGAAGCTCCTGCCACTCGCTGTCCTCCACGCCGGCGCGGCGCCGCTTGAAGAACTGCACGGCCGCGGTCACGAGACCGGCGATCGCAGCAAAGAGGAAGAACTTCCGAACCTTTCCGCCCTTCTTTTCCTCTCCCATCACGCCTCCTCGCGGTGTGGGCCTGGATGGACTCGAACCATCGACCTCATCCTTATCAGGGATGCGCTCTAACCGCCTGAGCTACAGGCCCTCGGACTGCTCCCATCCGGGCGGCGAAGGCCAGACGACGAGCGTACTCGCGGCCTTCGAACAGTGTCAAAAGTCCGCCTCAGCGGCGCTCGCTCAGTGTGACGTTGATCCCGCCGACCACGTCGGCCACGAGGTTGAACAGCAGCGCGACGAAGAGGTTGACCAGCGACCACACGACCACGCCGACCAGGCCGAACAGGAACAGGCGGGAGAAGATGTAGAACCCGTTGAACTGGAACCCGGTCCTGCGGGATCCGAGCCCGATCGTCGTGAGAAGGCTCGAGAGCGAATCCAGCACGCCGATCACCGACAGGACCCAGTACAGGATGAGCAGCGCGAACAGGAACACGAGCATCAGGCAGAAGTAGAACAGCAGCGAGAACTTGAACACCGACCACGGCTGGATCTGCGAGAGGACGACCCTGGTCTGGCGAGGGCCACGGGTCTCCGGCCCTCCCCCGGTCACCTGGGTGGTTCTGACCGCTGCTCGCATGCTGGTCGCTCCTGACCGGATCACCCGGTCTCGTGGGCGGTCGGCGGGCTCGCCGCCGGCCCAAACGGTACCCGCCGGTCCGGCCACCTACAACGGGAAGAGGGCTACTCCTCCATCTGGGTGATGACCGGCGCGACCGCCACCACGGACCGGCCCTTCTCGAGGCGCATCACCCGGACGCCCTGGGTGGCCCGGCCGGCCTTGCGCACCTGGACCGCGGGTACGCGGATCACCACGCCGTCGTTCGCGATCACCAGGATGTCCTGGTCCTTGCGGATGGGGAACGCGCCCGCCAGGACACCGACCCTGCTGGTCAGCATGGCGGTGCGGACCCCCATCCCCCCGCGGCCCTTCTTCGGGTATTCGTCGAAGTCGGTCCGCTTGCCGAACCCATTGTTCGTGACCGTGAGGAGCCCGTCGCCGTGGCTCGTCGAGACCATGGCGATGACCTCGTCGCCGGGGCGCAGCCGCATCCCGATGACCCCACCGGTGGCGCGTCCCATGGGCCGGACGTTCGCTTCGGAGAACCGGATGGCCTGGCCCAGCTTCGACACCAGGATCAGGTCGTCCTTTCCGTCGGTGAGGATGGTGCCGATCAGCTCGTCCCCCGGACGGAGGTTGATGGCGGCCAGACCGGATCGGGCCTTGTCGTACTCGCCGAGCGGCGTCTTTTTCACCACGCCGTTCTTCGTCGCGAACACGAGGAACTTGCCGTTCGTGTAGTCCTTCAGGTCGATCACGGAGGCGATGCGCTCGTCGCCGCCGAACCCCATGCCCGGAAGGTTCGCCACGTAGATGCCGCGGCCCGTGCGCGACCCCTCCGGGACCTCGTGGACCTTCGCCCGGTAGACCCTCCCCTTGTTCGTGAAGACCAGGAGCCAGTGGTGGGTCGTCGTGGTGAAGACCTGGGTGATGATGTCGTCGACCTTCAGGTTGGCCCCGATCACACCGCGCCCGCCGCGGCCCTGCCGGCGGTACGTCTCGACCGGAAGCCGCTTGACATAGCCGGTCCGGGTCACCGTGACGATGACGTCGGTCTCCTGGATGAGATCCTCGACGTCGAATTCGCCCTCCTCCGCCCGGATCTCCGTTCGTCGTGGATCGGCGAACTTCGACCGAATCTCGAGCAGCTCGTCCTTCACGACGCCCAGGATCTTCTTGGGATCCTTCAGGAGGGCCTTGAGGCGCTTGATGGTCGCCTGGAGCTCCTTGTGCTCCTCCTCCAGCTTGGTGCGCTCCAGCTTGGTGAGCCGCCGCAGCGGCATGTCCAGGATGTGGTTGGCCTGGATCTCGGACAGCTTGAAGCGCTGCATCAGCTTGGTCCGGGCCTCGTCGGTGTCGGCGGAGCCTCGGATGATCTTGATGACCGCGTCGAGGTTGGACAGGGCGATGAGCAGCCCCTCGACGATGTGGTCGCGCTCCTCCGCCTTGCGCAGCTCGTAGCG
>JBHELE010000312.1:0-2791 GCA_046263235.1 Actinomycetota bacterium | reverse complement strand
CGGCCTGGGCCATCCCCAGCACGAAGTTCTGCAGCTGCGTCGACATGAGCTCCTGGCCCCCCAGCCGGCTCGCCCGCCGGGCGCCGTGCACGGGCAGGACCGGGAGCATCACGTTCAGGCGGAGGTCGCGCGCCAGCCGGCGGACCCGGAACGCGTAGAAGTCGGCCGTGGGCCAGCCGGTTCCGAACCCGTGGATGCAGATCAGCCACGGCCGGTCCGGCTCGCTGCACGAGATGACCCGGGCGTAGGCGGTTCTGTTCGCCTCGTACCCGAGCCACCGGTCCCGGCCGGGCTCGTCCGGGTACGGCTCGTACTCGCTGGGCCAGGCGACGCCGTCGTGGACCACGCCGGCGGCCCACTTTCGCGTGATCCGCGGGTCGGTCAGTGGCTCCGGATCACGGTGGTAGCCCCGGGGCGTATCGAGCCATCCATGGCGCTCGTACAGGACTTGGGCGGCGGCCAGCTCCGCCGACACCGCTTCGTAATCGGAGTCCCTGACGTTCGTCCGGGGCTTCCGCATGACGGCGAGCACCGCTTCGTCCAGGGCCACCTGGGCGACCATTGCCATCGTCAGCGGAACGACCGGCTCGTCTGGGTCCTCCGACGGGCGGCGGCCACGCCACCACGCGTCCACGGCGAACTTGGCCGCCTTGGGGGGAGCGAACAGGAGGCCGCCGATGGGGAGCGACGCCACGACCCGCCCCACACGCCGCACGGGGCTGGCCGGCAGGTCGGAGCCGCCTTGGGCCATTCGCTCCTCTCGACCGGAAACCTGACGCGCCGTCATACTAAGCCACCTTCCTCATCGGCAGGCCCAACGTGCCCGAATCGACAGCACCGAAAACGCGCAGCTTCAACCTCGCCGATCTCTTCGAGATCGTCGCGGACACCGTCCCGGACCGTGAGGCCGTGGTCGTTGGCGATCGCCGGTTGACGTACGCAGGCCTGGACGAGCGAGCGAACCGGTTGGCCCACGTTCTGCGAGACGCCGGTGTCGGAGCGGGCGATTACGTGGGGCTCCAGCTGATGAACGGTACCCAGTACATCGAGGGCATGCTGGCCGCGTTCAAGCTCCGGGCCGTGCCCATCAACGTGAACTACCGCTACGTCGAAGGGGAGCTTCGCTACCTGTACGAAGACGCCGGGCTGGTGGCGCTGATCTACCACCGGAGCTTCGGCCCGAGGGTGGCGGCCGTCGCGCCTCAGGTCCCATCGATCAGGTCCCTTCTGGTGGTTGAGGACGACTCGGACGCACCGTCAGCGACGCCCTCGGTCGACTACGAGACCGCCCTCGACCTATCCCAGCCCGATCGGCCTGAAGTGACCCGCAGCTCGGATGACCTCTACTGCGTGTACACCGGAGGCACCGCCGGCATGCCGAAGGGCGTGGTGTGGCGCCACGAGGACATCTTCAAGGCCTCCATGGGCGGGGGCGACGTCACCCAGGCCGGAAACTTCATCCAGCGTCCGGAGGAGCTGGCCGAGCGGATCGGCCCGACCCCCGCCCCGACCGCCCTGGCCACGCCGCCGCTGATCCACAACAGCGCCCACTGGCTGGCCATGTACGAGCTGTTCAGCGCGGGGAAGCTCGTGCTCGTGCCGCTCGGGCGGTTCGACCCTCCCACGATCTGGGAGCTCGTCGACCGCGAACAGGTGTTCACGCTGGTCCTGGTGGGCGACGCCATGGCCCGGCCGCTGGCGGACGAGCTGGCCACGAACCCCGGCCGATACACGCTCTCGTCCCTGTGGGTGATCGGCTCCGGCGGCGCCATCCTGTCGGAGGCCACGAAACGGCGCCTCCTGGAGGTCCTCCCCGGCCGAATGATCGTGGACGCGTTCGGGTCTTCCGAGACGGGCGTCGTGGGGAATCGGGACGGCCCCGCCGGGTCGACGTTCGTCGTCAACGAGCTCACGAACGTGCTGGACGAGGACGGACGACCGGTCGAACCGGGATCCGGCGTGGTCGGTCGGCTGGCCCGGACGGGGCATGTCCCCCTCCGCTATCACAACGACCCCGAGAAGACCGCCAGGACGTTCCTGGAGGTCGACGGCGTGCGGTGGGTCCTTCCCGGCGACATGGCGACGGTCGAGGCCGACGGGTCGATCACGCTGCTCGGCCGGGGATCGCTGTCGATCAACACGGGAGGCGAGAAGGTCTTCCCCGAGGGGGTCGAACGGGCCCTGAAGGACCAGCCCTTCGTCGCGGATGCCCTGGTCGTCGGGGTGCCGGACGAGCGGTGGGGAGAGCGGGTCGTGGCCGTCGTGAAGCCGGTGCCGGGTTCGACCCTCACCCTGGGCGAGATCCAGGACTTCTGCCGAGGCGCCATCGCCGGGTACAAGCTCCCCCGTGACCTCGTCCCGGTCGAGGCGATCGTTCGGTCTCCCGCCGGCAAGCCCGACTACGGCTGGGCTCGGTCGACGGCCGTCGCCGCGCTGACCGAGGCCGCCGAAGCGGAGCGGGTCCACCCATGAGACGGCTGCCCGCGTCCGACGCGACGTTCCTGTACATGGAGACGCCGACGACGCCCATGCACGTCATCGGCGTCATGCTCCTCGACGGGTCCACGATGTCGGGCGGGACGCCGTTCGAGCGGATCAGGGAGCTCCTGGAGGCCCGGATCCATCTCATGCCGGCGTTCCGGCGGCGGCTGGTCCCGGTGCCCCTCGACCTGGCCCACCCGGTGTGGATCGAGGACCCGGATTTCGACCTGGAAAACCATGTTCGCCGGGTGGCGGTCCCGCCGCCTGGTGACCTCCGCGCGCTGGCCGAGACGGTCGGGCAGATGGCGGG
>JBHELE010000311.1:0-2639 GCA_046263235.1 Actinomycetota bacterium | reverse complement strand
CAGTACGGCTTCTACTACGACGGGGTGATCGAGGGCATGGACGGGCCCAAGGACGAGATGCCCGCGGACATCTCGGGGATCGACACCCCGGACGAGCGGACCATCGTGTTCCACCTCCAGCAGCCCACCGGAGACTTCCTGTTCCGGCTGGCCATGCCGGCAACGGCGCCCATTCCGGAGGAGGTGGCCGGTTGTTTCAGGCGAGCCGGGGACTACGGCCGCGACGTGATCTCGACCGGGCCGTACATGATCAAGGGGGCCGACCAGGTCGATGCTTCCTCCTGCGACTCCATCGAGCCGATGTCGGGATTCGACCCCACCAAGAAGCTCGTATTCGTTCGCAATCCGAACTACGACCCGGCCACCGACGATCCTGAGGTCCGGTCGAACCACATCGACGGTGTCTCGGTCGTGATCAACTCGAACACCGACGACATCTTCAACCAGGTCGAGGCGGGAAGCCTGGACGGGTCGCTGAACAGCCAGCCGCCGGCGGTCCTGGAGCAGCGTTACCTCACGGACCCGGTGCTGAAGCCGCGGCTGCACGCCGACTCCGGTGACCGCACCTGGTACATCTACATGAACCTCCTGACGCCGCCGTTCGATGACGTCCACGTCCGCAAGGCCGTCAATCTGGTGATCGACAAGTCCGCGCTGCAGACGGCCTGGGGCGGTCCCATCCACGGGGAGATCGCCACCCACATCATGCCGCCCACCGTGCTGGACTTCGCCGGCGAGCAGTACGACCCGTACCCCACGCCGAACCACGCCGGCGACGTGGCCGCGGCCCAGGAAGAGATGAAGCTGTCGAAGTACGACTCGGATCAGGACGGCGTGTGCGATTCGGACGCCTGCAAGGACGTCGTGTTCGTCAACCGGACCTCCACCCCGCACGTCGACATGACGCCGACCATCCAGAACAACCTCTCACAGCTCGGGATCGACCTGCGGGTCCGTGAGCTCGACACCGGCACGGCGTACACCACCATCCAGACCGTGAATAACCTGGTCCCGATCGCGTCCAACGCGGGATGGGGGAAGGACTACGCGGATGCCAGCACGTTCGCCGTGCTGTTCCACTCGAGCGGCATCAACTGCCAGGGCCAGATCAACTACTCGGAGATCGGCATGACCGAGGAGCTCGCTCGGGAATGTGGGGTCCTCGACGCCTTCAACGCGGTCCGGGACGGCCTGCCGAACATCGACGCGGACATCGACGCCTGCAACGGGCTGGCCAACGACGAGCGCCGGCAGTGCTGGGTGGACCTGGACAAGAAGCTGATGGAGGAGGTGGTTCCGTGGGTGCCGTACCTGTGGGCCACGAACCTGACGCTGGTCTCCGAGCGGGTCACCCACTACGAGTACGACCAGTTCTCGGGAATCATCGCCCTCTGTCACATCGCGGTCGACAACGACGTCGACGTGGCATCGCTGTAGCGAGCAACTCGGTAGACCCCCTACCCGAAAGAGGCCGTCCCCCCCGGGCGGCCTCCTTCGCTATCGCCGGTTCGACGACGCCAACCCTTCCGATGGGACGCGATCCGGCCCGAGGGCGCCCCGGCGGGTGAGGGCCAAGGCGGTCGCTGCGGCCGACGCCACGCCGCCCACCACGAGCGTCGCCGGACCGCCGACCGCGCCGGCGACCGGACCGGACGCGGCGATCGACGCCGGCAGGAGGCCGGTCGAAACCAGCATGTCGACCGAGAACACCCGCCCCAGCATGCGTTTGGGCAGGAGCTGCTGGACCAGCGTGAACCACAACACGTTCCCCAGCCCGAGGCCGAAGCCGACCCCGCCGGCCATGACGGCCACCACCCCCAGCCGTGGCACCAGGCCTGCGACGGCGGCGAACAGCCCGGCGGCCGTCCAGCTGACGTACATGAGCGCGGTCCGACGGCGGGTCACCCCGATCTGCCCGGCCGCCAAGACGGCGATCAGCCCCCCCGCCCCGAGCGAGGCGTACACGGCGCCGAGGGCCGCCGAACCCGCGTGCAGGTTCTCCTCGACCAGCACCGGGATCGCTACGCGCAGCGGGCCGGACAGGAAGAAGTTCGACGCCGCCGTCATCACCATGGAGACCCAGAGCCAGGTCTGGGCGCGCGTGAACGACAGGCCCTCACGGACGTTGGTGAGCAGCCGGCCCGGCTCGCTTCGCTCGGCGGCAGCGACGCGGATGAGCGATAGCGAGACGAGGCTGGCGGCGAAGCTGGCCGCATCCGCCCAGAACGCCCACGTCGTGCCCACGGCGGCGACCAGGACGCCGCCCACGGCCGGACCGATGAGGTTCTCCGCCAGCGTGGTCGACGTCGAGCGCAGCGCGTTGGCCTGGAGCAGCAGGTCCGACGGGACGACGTCCGCGTAGATGGCGTAGATCGATGGTGTGAAGAACGCCTCGGCCGCGCCGAACGCCGCGCCCAGCGCGACGAGATGCGGCACCTCGAGCCGGCCGGTGGCCGTGAGGATGGCCAGCGCGGAGACCGCGGCGGCCCGCACGAGGTCCGAACCCACCATGACGGTCCGGCGGGGGAGCCGGTCGGTGATGGCGCCGGCGAGCAGGGCCAGGACGACCAGGGGAAGCGTGCGGGCGAACAACACCACCGACAGGGTCGTCGCGCTGCCGGAGATCTGGAGCGCTTGCC
>JBHELE010000310.1:0-3931 GCA_046263235.1 Actinomycetota bacterium | reverse complement strand
CTCCACCCGCCGCGTCGGCGCCCTGTGACTGTTGGGCATCCGGCTGCTGGTAGACGGCCTGGCCCACCTTCTGGAAGGCCTGCATCAGGGAGTCGGTCGCGGAGCGGATCCGGTCGGTGTCATCGCCCTTCAGGGCGTCCTTGACCTCGGCGACGCCCTTCTCCACGGCTTCCTTGTCTTCCGCGGGGACCTTGTCGCCGAGCTCGTTCACGGTCTTCTCGCCCGGCGTTCGCTCCCTCGGCAAGTTCCACCTGACCGGCCTGCCTCCGGCGCCGCGTGGCATGCCGCAGATCGAGGTGGCGTTCGACATCGATGCGAACGGCATCGTGAACGTCCACGCCAAGGACATCGCCACGGGCAAGGAGCAGGCCATGACCATCACCGGTGGGACGGCCCTGTCGAAGGACGAGATCGACCGGATGCAGAAGGAGGCCGAAGCGTTCGCCGCCGAGGACCACAAGCGCCGCGAGGCCGCGGAGGCGCGAAACGCCGCCGACAACCTCACGTACCAGGTCGACAAGGCCCTGGTGGAGTACGGCGACAAGGTCCCGGCGGACGACCGCGAGGCCGTCGTCAAGGCCAACGACGACCTCAAGGAGGCCCTGAAGGGCGACGACGCCGACGCGATCAAGTCGAAGACGGACTCGCTCATGCAGGCCTTTCAGAAGATCGGCCAGGCCATGTACGCCCAGCAGCAGGCACAGTCGGCCCCGACCGGCGGTGAGGCCGCCGCCGGAGAGGGGGCCGAGGCCACGCCGTCGAACGACGACGGCGACGTGGTCGAGGGGGAGATCGTCGACGAAGGAGGTGCGTCCTAGATGGCAACGCTCAGTCGCTGGGATCCCTTCCGCGACCTCATGGGGATCCAGAACGAGTTCAACCGGCTGTTTGGCCGGACCTACGGCGGCGAGGCCGGACCCGGTGACAGCGGCGCGTGGATGCCGGCGATCGACATCTACGAGGGCAAGGACAAGTACGTCATCAGTGTGGAGCTGGCCGGCGTCGAGCCGGCGGACGTCGACATCTCGGTCGAGGACTCGACGCTGACCGTACGCGGCGAGCGGAAGTTCTACCGGGAGGTCGACGAGGACTCGTTCCACCGCGTGGAGCGCCGCTACGGTGCGTTCTCACGGTCACTGTCGCTGCCGCAGACGGCGAATGCCGACGCCATCGAGGCGTCGTTCGACCGTGGGGTCCTGACGGTCGAGATCCCCAAGGTCGAAGAGGCCAAGCCGAAGAAGATCACGGTCAAGGCGAAGGGGTAGACGGGACCACAGTGGCCGAGAAGGATCGTCACCAGGAGGAGGACCGGCCGCGGGTCAAGGTCACCGACAAGCGTCGGGTCCGGGCCGATGCGGAGGGGGCCGGCGAGGTCCCCTCCGCGGGCCAGTCGCCACCTGACCCCAACGTCGGCGACGCTGGCTCCGCGGGCCAGTCCCCGCCCAACCCCCGCTCCGCCAGCGCCGCCGCCGGAGCTCAGACCGCGACCGACGTCGACGCCGCGCGCCGCCAGGCCGACGAGTACCGGGAGCACCTGCAGCGACTGCAGGCGGAGTTCGACAACTACCGGAAGCGGGTCCTCAAGGAGCAAACCCGAGCCGTGGAGATGGCTGCGGAGCCGCTCATCCGAAAGCTCCTCGAGGTGCTCGATGAGTTCGACCTCGCGCTGATGGCTGCGGAACAGCGCCCGGACTTCGACAAGTTCCTGCACGGGGTCGAGCTCGTGTACGCCAAGGTGGGCGACATCCTTCGAAGCGAAGGTCTGGAACGGATCGAGGCGACGGGCAAGCCGTTCGATCCGACGCTGCACGAGGCGTTGATGCAGAGCGGCGAGGCCGACGGCGAGCCTGTCGTGGCCGACGTTCTTCGGCCTGGGTACACGCTCCGCGGCCACGTGATCAGGCCGGCCGGCGTCAAGGTCACCCGGAGGTAGCCCGGGGGAGGCTGCCGTGAACGGTGACATCAAACGCGAGTGGTTCGAGAAGGACTACTACCAGAGCCTCGGCGTGCCGAAGAACGCGACCGCGGCCGAGATCAAGAAGGCCTATCGAAAGCTCGCACAGAAGTTCCATCCGGACGCCAACCGTGGGAACAAGGACGCCGAGGAACGGTTCAAGGAGGTCTCGGCCGCCTACGACGTCCTGGGCGATGCCGAGAAACGCAAGCAGTACGACCAGGTTCGCGACATGGCGGCGTCCGGTTTCGGTCGCGGAGGTTTTGGCGGTCGCCCGGGGGGGTTCCCTGGGGGAGGCCAGGTTCGGATCGAGGACATCTTCGGCGAGGGTGGCGGCGTCGGCGGGGTCGGCGACCTGGGAGATCTGTTCGGCGGGCTCTTCGGGGGACGCAGGGGTCAATCGCGTCAGGCGCAGCGAGGCGCGGATCTCGAGACCGAGGTCAGGGTGTCGTTCGACGACGCCATGCGGGGCGTCACGGTTCCACTTCGGATCCAGGGGCCCGCTCCCTGCACGACGTGCGGCGGTTCGGGGGCGGAGCCGGGGACGTCGCCCACCACGTGCCCGCAGTGCGGCGGGACCGGAACGGTGGCCGAGAACCAGGGGCCATTTTCCTTCGCCCGGACGTGCCCACGGTGCGGCGGGTCTGGTCTTCTCGTGGAGCATCCATGCCACACCTGCAAGGGGGCGGGGACGGTCCGGCGGGCACGGGAGTTCTCCGTTCGCGTTCCCCCCGGTGTTCGCGACGGAGCCCGGATCAAGGTCTCGGGCCGGGGGGAGTCCGGCGGTGCGGGGGCCCGGTCGGGCGATCTGTACGTCGCGGTGAGGGTGGAGAAGCACCCGGTCTTCGGCCGGAAGGACACGGACCTCACGGTGGAGCTGCCGGTCACGTATCCGGAGGCGGCGCTCGGAGCGAACGTACAGGTCCCCACGCTGAACGGCCCCGTCACTCTGAAGATCCCCGCGGGGACCCCGAGCGGGAAGACATTTCGAATCCGAGGAAAGGGCGCGCCCAGGCCCAGGAAGGGTGGAAACGGCGACCTCCTCGTCACCGTTCGGGTCGAGGTGCCGAACCGCTTGTCGAAGCAGGAGCGCGAGCTGTTGAAGGAGCTTCAGGCGTCGCAGGGTGAATCGCCCCGACGACGACTGGGAGTGGAGGCGTGAGCGATGGACCGTCAGAACGAGCTCGAACACCGCGTGGGCCGACGCACCGCTGACGGCGACGAGCGGATGGATGACGGCGACGAGCGCGGCGTCTACATCATCAGCGTGGCCGCGGAGCTGGTGGGCGTGCATCCCCAGACGCTCCGGATCTACGAGCGGAAGGGTCTGCTCTCGCCCTCGCGGACATCGGGGAACACCCGGCGCTATTCGGACCGGGATATCCGGCGACTGCGGACGATCCAACGGCTCACGCAGGAAGGGGTCAGCCTGGCGGGCGTCCAGATGATCCTCGAGATGGAGAACCGGCTGGACGAGATGCAGCGACGCATGCGCGAGGTCACCGCCGAGGCGGAGCGAGCGCGGCGCCGCGCCATCGAGGAGATGGAGAGCGTTCGGCGCGAGAACCGAGCGGAGATCGTGCCGCTGTCGGAGGTCCGGAGGGCGGTATGGCGTGTGCGCCAGGTGCGGCCAGACCCGCCGCGGCGGGGGCCGATAGCGGTCGGACCCGGTGCCGCGGATCCGGCCGAACGAACCACCCGAGGCGGCAAGACGAAGAGGTGACCGGATCGAGATGGACCTGAACAAGCTGACGATGAAGTCCCAAGAGGCGCTGCGGGCGGCGCAGGAGCAGGCTGCCGCGCGCAACCACCAAACGATCGAGCCCGCCCATCTCCTGTTCGCGTTGCTCTCCGATCCGGAGGGTGTGGTCTATCCCGTGCTGCAGCGGCTGGGGCAGTCGCCGCGGGCACTCCGCGATCGCGTCGAGGAGCTCCTGGATCGGATGCCCAAGGTGTACGGCCCCGAACAGGAGCCCC
>JBHELE010000309.1:0-9734 GCA_046263235.1 Actinomycetota bacterium | reverse complement strand
GCTGGGCCTGCCGCAGAGCCAGTGGATCGACCTCGACGGGCCGGTCCACTATCGCGAATGGCCGGGACCGACGGAAGGACCGACATTCGTCCTGGTCCATGGGCTCGGCGGATCGCTGCTGAACTGGGCCTTGGTCGCCCCGGAGATGTCGAACTGGGGTCGCGTGCTCGCGCTGGACCTGGCCGGGTTCGGGCTCACCCCGTTGGAGGACCGCTCGGCCGACGTCCGGGCGAACCGCCGCCTCCTGAACGAGTTCCTCCATGCGATGGGGCTGCCGCCGGTCATCCTGGTCGGGAACTCGATGGGCGGGATGGTGTCGCTGCTGCAGACGGCCCGGGTCCCGGAGAGCGTGCGGGCGTTGGTGCTGGTGGACGCGGCGTTCCCCCGGGGACGCATTCGGGGCACGCAGTTCAGCCCCGCGATCGCCGGCCTGTTCGCGGCCTACTCGATCGCCTGGGTCGGCGAACGCGTGGCGAAGTGGCGCGCCACTCGCCTCGGGCCCGAGGGTCTGGTCAGGGAAACGCTCCGGGTGTGCTCCCCGCATCCCGAGGCCATCGACCAGCGGTTGGTCGCGGCGCTCGTCGAGCAGGCCCGACTGCGCATGACCTTCGACTACGCCACGCCGGCGTTCCTGGAGGCCGCTCGGGCGATCTTTCGCGCCAACGTGATCCCCGTGAAATACCGGTCACGCGTCCGCAGCATCCGGCAGCCGTGCCTGGTCATCCATGGGAAGGAGGATCGGCTCGTCCCCGTGGGCAGCGCCGTCGAGGCCGCGCGTGACCATCCGAACTGGACCCTCGAGATCTTCGACGACGTCGGCCACATTCCGCAGATGGAGTCGCCGGGACGGTGGCTGAACGCAGTGGAGCGATGGCTCCCAACCGTGATCGATGGCGGCAAGCGTTCAGTCGGCACGGACGTCCGGAACATTCGCCGCGCATAGCACGGTCACGTTTCCGAACCTCAGGCGGACCTGCTGGGGACGCCTCCCGTCCGCCGGAACGCGGTTACTTCCCCGCCGCCTTCAGGAGCTCCGCCAGGGACTCGTCCATGGCCGCGGCCAGGAACTCGATGTCCGGCAGCGTATCCCAGTCGGAGGTGATGCCGAACGCCATCGTGCCCGCCAGGCTGGTGCAGGCGATCGAGAGCCCCATGTTCTCCGCGATCGGCAGCACCGGGTACTGCGCCAGCAGCTTCGCCCCCGCGATGTACATCGGAATCTGGGGCCCCGGAACATTCGACACGACCAGGTTGATCACGCGACCGCGGGCGGCCAGCCTCGCCGCCATCCCGTGGATGGTCGGGGGCGCCCACACGCCGATGTTCATAAGGAACTCAGCGCCGACGGCCTGCTTCGACTCCTTCAGGTTCGCCGTGGTCTCGCGGATGGTCCCGAGGCGCTTGCGCGCGCCCATCGGGCCGATGGGAAGGTCCACGAAGATCGACGACACCCGGTTCCCCAGCGCGCCCTTCTCCTCCTCGGTCCGGACGGACACCGGCACCATGGCCCGGAGGGTTCGGCCCCGGGTCGGCTCCCCCCGATACCGAAGGAGCCGGTGCAGGGCCCCGGCCACCGTGGCCAGGATGACGTCGTTCACGGTCCCGCCCAGTTCGTGCTTCACATCCTTGAACGCCTGGACCGGCGCCTCCATCATGGCGAACCGCCGGTTGGAGCCGACCTGACGGTTGAACGGGCTGGGCGGCGCCATCACCCCGGCCCCCAGAACGTCGCGAAGCCCCTCCAGCGTCGTGGCCACCTGACGAAGGGCGCGCTGCGGAGCGGACACCGCCCACTGCACGCGCTCGGCCGCCGTCTGCAGGGGATGGGTCACCTGATCGCGGATCGCCTCGCGGAGCAGTTCCATGGTGCCCGGTTCGGGCTCCGGCTCCCACGGCGGGGGATCCAGCACCTGCGGCTCTGGCGTGAAGTCGAACACGACGGTGGCGATGTCGATCGCGGACAGTCCGTCGACCATGCAGTGGTGCACCTTGGTCAGGATGGAGGTCATGCCGCCCTCCATGCCTTCGATCAGATACGACTCCCACAGCGGCTTGGTCCTGTCGAGGGGGCGCGAGATGACCCGCTGGATGTAATCGACGAGCTCCTTGCGGCCGCCCGGCGCCGGCAACGCCGCCCGGCGGATGTGGAACGACAGGTCGAAGTCCACGTCGTCGACCCACACGGGCCGGGCCACGTTGAGCGGCGGGAACATGACCTTCTGCCGAAACCGCGGCGCCAGGTGCAGGCGCGATCCGATGACCTCGACCAGGTTCTCGTAGCGGAGCCGGCCGTCCGGTCGCGTCGAAGGGTCGAGGATGGCCAATCCTCCGACGTGCTGGTGGACCGAGGGGGTCTCGAGGTAGAGGAACGAGGCGTCCTGGGGACCGAGACGCTGCATGCGTTCTCCTTCGAAGTCGAAGAAGACAGGCTACCTCAGGACCCAACCCGCAGGGTCACGGCGGGCCGACGCCAGTTCGCCGTGCGCGTCAGGCGAAGTGCCCGCACCGAGTGCACTCGTACCACGTGCCCTCGGGATCGAGGCGGAACACGGTCGCCTTCCCGCAGTGCACGCACTGACGAATGGCGTGCCCCGGCGAAGGTGTGGCCTCCTCGGGTTCTCCGTACCGTTTGAGGGCCTCGACGTACCGGCGGTACATCAGCTGCCCCTCGAGCTCGTAGGAAGGGAGAGCCAACCCCACGCTCCTTTCCCTGCTGGTCCCCGGAAGGCTTCCCCGAACCGTCCGATCCCATGCGCTCATTTGTGTGACGTGCTGCCTTTGTCACTTTCGTCCGGACCTTCGCTGCGGGTTAGGGGACCGGCGGCTCGCTCCCATCACGCCGCGCCAGGGACGCCGCGACCGCGCCGGCCAGGATCAGCGCGCCGCCTCCCACCGTCCCGGCCCGGAGCTGTTCGTGCAGGAAGACCACCGCCAGGATCGACGCCGCCAGCGGCTCGGTGGCGGCGACGATCGACGTTCGGACCGGGCCCAGCCGTCGCAGCCCAGCGAACAGGCACACGAACGCACCCGCCGTGAACGCGGCCGTCCCGGTGACGGCGGCCCACTGGGCGCCGCCGTCGGGGAGCGCGGCGGATCCCGAGACCGCGGCGAACAGGGCGAGGGCGACGCCGGCCGCCGCGCTCACCCACATCGACCCCGTGAGGGCGTTCGTTCGTCTCAAGACGATGTCGACCACGGTCAGGTACAGGGCGAAGGAGAACGCGGAGCCGAAGGCGAACAGCACACCGGACATCGAGATGTCGAGGCCGCCGCTCGAGACGACCACGAGGGCAGCGCCCCCGACCGCCGCGAGCAGGGCGCCGCCGAGCAGCCACCCGGGAAGGCCCCGCCCGAGGGCCAGTGCGGCCAACGCCACCCAGACGGGATAGGTGAAGAACAGCAGCGTGACGGCGGCGGCGGATCCGTGCCGGACCGCGGCGAAGAACAGAGCCGCCTCGACGGCATAGCCCGCCACCCCGAGCAGCGTCAGGGCGAGCCGCTCCCCCGGCGCCGCGAGGAGCGGCTGCCGAACGACGGCCAGGGCCGCCGCCAGCAGCGCGGCGGCGATCAGGAACCGGAGGGCGAGGAACGACGGGACCGGCAGGCCGTGGTCCGTGTCGATCTTGCCGAGCACGACGACGCTGCCGAACTGCAGCGACGCGAGGCCGATCAATGCTCCGCCGAGCGGGTCGAGCCGGGTCGGCGGAGGTTTCGTCCTTACCGTGTTCATGCCGAAACAGCCGGGAACGGCGGATCACCGGTCGGCAGCGGAGGCGGCGTGGGTCGGTACCCGGACGCGCGCTCCCATCGCGCCGCGTAGGCCAGCAGCGTGCTCTCCTCGTTCGGACGGCCGATCAGCGACACCCCGACCGGCATGCCGTCCGATGAACGGGCCGCCGGCAGAGAGAGCGCGGGGAGCCCGGCCAGGTTGACCGCGCACGTGAGCCAGCCCGGACCGACCTGTTCGAGCTTCACGAAGCGGTGGGGCCCGACCTCGACTCGATCCTGGTCCGCGCGCGGTGCGGGGTAGGGGCATGTCGGGACCACCAGCGCATCGACGTGGTCGAGATGCCGGAGGAACCACCTGCGGATCTCCTGGCGCCGGAGCGCGGCATCCCGACGCTCCGAGTCGGTGAAGCGCTCCCCGAGCTCCATCCACGAGCGGGGCTGCTCGGACACCAGGTCGCGGTCGATGTCGGGGTGCGCCCGGGCGTATTCCGGAAAACAGGTCCTGTTCCAGACCGTCCGCGCCTGATCGAGCACGCGTCTGGATTCGGCGTCCTCGCCCGCCGGGTCGCCGATGGCCATGCCCCGGCCGGCCAGGACGGAGATGACTTCGTCGACCGCCGCCAGGCATTCGGGATGGACGTCCTCGGTGAAGAAGCCCCGGACCGGTGCGATGGGAGTCAGGATGTCAGGCCGGGGCGATGTCGGTCTTCGCCGCGAGCCGCTCATGGCGGCGTACGCGGTCATGAGGTCCCGAACCGTCGACGCGAGAGGACCGGGGCAATCCATCGACGGCGCCAGAGGCATCACCCCGTCGGTCGGGAGCCCACCGGTGGTGGGCTTCAGCCCGAACGTCCCGCACATCGACGATGGGATGCGAATGGAGCCTCCCGTGTCCGACCCGAGGGCGGCCGGGACGATACCCCCGGCGACGGTCGCCGCGGCGCCTCCGCTGGATCCGCCGGTCATGCGTGCGGGATCCCACGGGTTGCCCGTCCGGCCGCAGGCCGAAACCAGGTTCGTGCCGCCGGCGGCCAGCTCGTGCTGGTTGGTCTTGCCGATCGGCACGGCCCCGGCGGAGAGCACGCGCTCGACCACGGTGGCCGTCGCGGCCGCGACGCGGCCGGCGTACGCGCGGCAACAGCCGGTCGTCTCCGCGCCCGCGACGTCGAACAGATCCTTGATCGTCACCGGCACGCCGGCCAGCGGGCCATCCGTCGTGGTCCGCCGATCGAGCTCCGCAGCGCGCCGCATCGCCCGGTCCGCCCAGACCTGCGAGAAGGCGTTCGTCCAAGGATGCCAGCGCTCGGCTCGCCGCAGGGCCCGTTCCGTCAGCTCCGTCGCCTTCACCAGGCGGGATCGCACGGCGGCGACCATCTCGGCGACCGTCTCCAGCTCGCCGTCGGAAAGCGGCGTCACGCCAGGACGAAGTCGCGGACTCGCTCCACGATGTGCGGGATTCCCCTGTACATCGATTCGGCGTCGTCGAACATCACGAGTTCGGCGTTCGGCATCATCTCGGCGAGGATCCGGGCGACCTCCGCCGGGTGGATGTCGTCTCCTTCCCTCCCGATGATCAGCGTCGGCGCGCCGATCGCGCGAAGCGCCTCGCGGTCGTGAATCGGGTAGTCCTCGATCACTTCCCTGATCGCCCGGGGGACGCCCACCGGATTGAGGCCCGCCAGAAGGCGCCGGTCGAAGTCCCGGAGCCACGGCGTCTCCAGGTACTTCGCCACTCGCTCCGGGTCGGACAGGATCGTCTCGATCGCATCCTCCTGAGACTTGCCCTCGATCAACGCCGCGGTCCGGAGCAGCCGGTCCTTGTACCGGAACGTCCGGTCCACGCCCGCCGGCAGCAGGAGGATGAGCTTGTCGAAGCGGTCTGGTCGTCGCACCACCAGATGGCCGATGGCGCCCGCCCCGAGCGAAGTCCCGAACGCGATCCGAGCGTCGTACGCGGTCGCCACGGCGTCGACGTCGCGGGCGAAGTCCGCGAACCGGTAACCGGCCTCGGGGGACGAGCTGTGGCCATGGCCGCGAAAGCAGAACCGAACCTTCGTCCCGGGGACGAGGGTGGTCAGATCGGCAAGCTCCAGGCATGAGTTCGTCAGCCCGTGGGCCAGGAGCGTGACCGGGTCGCCCTCGCCGTCGACCTCGATGTGGAGGGTGGCGTCGTCGACGGTCAGCTCGGCCACCGCCTCGCCTCAGCCGACGGCGTCCGCCGTGACGACGACGCGTTCTTCCGGCTGCCCCGCTTGACGGCGTTCCATCCCCCTGACGACCGCGATGGCGAACGCGGACGCGGCGACCAGGGCCAGGTCCTCGCCGATCCCCGCGGACGCGCGATCGAGGAGCTGGCCGGCGGTCGGCTGGACGCGTGGCGCCACGGCCGCGGCGATCGATCCCAGCGGAATGCGGATCACCCAAAACACCCACCACAGGATGAGCAGCCCGGGCATGGGCCGCTCTCGCCACGACGGATCCCGGTTCTCGGCTGCCGCGGCCTTCCATGTCTCCGACGTCGTCAACAGCGGCATCACCAGGTTGACCACAGGGATGAGCCACCACGCGACCACCATCCCGGGTGAGTACCGCAACCCCTGAATTCCCCGCGCGACGACGTTGGCATGGACCCGGTGATGCCAGACCACCCAGACGACGGCCGCGACCACGATCGCCAGGAACGTCAACCTCGCCAGCGAACCCACGGTGTTCCCGGCCTCCACCACGGCGGCCCGCCCGGTGGCGCCCCGGTCGAACTCGCGGAGACGCGCGATCAGCCCGATACGGGCCGCCGCGGTGAGGACGGCGAGCACAGCGGTCGCTCCGACCATCACGCTCAGCGCCGTCGCCAATGCCGACGTCCGCCGGACCTCGACACGCCCGAACGAGGGGGCGCCGGACGCCACCGCCACGCCGCCGGGAATCACGTCGACGAACCGCCGCTCTCGTCCGACGAACTCTCGCCACGCGTTCGACCAGCCCTCATCGGTCCGGGGGAACCGCAGCACCGGGCCACCGCCCACCGTCCGGTCCCAGATACCGAAGAAGTCGCTCCCGTAGCCGAGAACGAACCGCTCGCCGCTGTGACTGAACCCGGTGACGTCCTCACGACGGGATTCGTCGGACACGAAACCAGCCCTTTCGCCGAGATCGGTCGGTCAGCCTAGCGGGTTCGTCGTCCTCTCTCTACGATGCGCGGATGCCCCCGGGTCCCAGGCGATTGCTCGTGACCGCCGGAACGATCCACGCGGGCGATCCGCCCAGGCCGGGACCGACGGCGATGCTGATCGATGGCGGCAGGATCGCCTGGACCGGGCATGCCGACTCGCTCCCCGGCCCCATCCCGCGTGCTCGCGTCGACATCGGCGGGGCCGTCGTGATCCCGGGGTTGGTGGACTGCCACTTCCACATGCTGTGCTTGCTCCCGACCGCCGGGTGGGCGGACCTTCGTGGCGTGCGGTCGATCGCCGAGGTCAGGCGGATGCTCGCCATGCACGCCCCTCGGGTCCCCGACGGACGGTGGCTGGTCGGATGGGGATTCGACGCCGCGAACGCGAACGGCCGGCACGTTCGGCGCGACGACCTCGATGCCGTGTCGCCCGACCGGCCCACCCTGGTCATCGAATCGTCGCTCCATCAAGGGACGGTCAACTCCGCCGCGCTCTCGGTCCTCGGGTGGGGCAGGTCCACGCCGCGGTGGTACGGCGGGGCGATGGCCCGGGATCACCGGGGCGAGCCGACGGGGCTCGTGTGGGAGCGGGCATTCGGCGTTCCGGCGCTGAGGGCGGTGCAGGCCGACCTGGAAGGAGCGACGAACGTCATCGCCGAGCGGCTTCGATCGACGGCCACCGACTTGCTGGCGCAGGGAGTGACACACGTCGCGGAGGCCTTCACCCCACCGGTCCTGGCCGACGCGTTCGGGTCCACGCCCCTTCCCCTCGGCCTCACGATGATGCCGACCAGCAACCGCGGCATCTACTCCTCGCCATACGACGTCCTGGACGGGCCCAAGACCGGCGACGGAGACGCCGGCCTCGGCGTCGGCCATCTGAAGCTGATCTCGGACGGCGCCGAACGCGCGGCGATGTGTCTGTCCATGCCCCAGGCGATGCGAACCACCGCCCTGACGCTCTGGCGGGCATTGCGCACGCGCGACGTCCGAGGGGTTCGGGTCCTATCCGCGTTGGGGACGCGATTCGACGGAGGGCGGGTTCGGTCCGGCACACCGCACTACCGGCGGCACGAACTCGCGGACATCGCGACCGCGGCGCTTCGATCGGGCTTTCGGATCGCCATCCACGCGTTGGGAAACGACGCGCTCGACACGACCCTCGACGCGTTCGAGCGGGCGCGGGAAGTAACCGGGATCGATGTCGCCGGCTGTCGAATCGAGCACGCCATGTTCGGACGGCCCCGCGACTTCGAGCGGGCGGCGCGACTTGGGCTGATCCTGTCGATGCAGCCCAGCCACGCCGCGCACTATGCGCCCACGCTTCGGCTGACGGCGATGGACACGATCTTCCAGGCCGTGCCGCTGCGGTGGGCGATGGAGGCGGGGTGCCGATTGGCCATCTCCAGCGACGGGCCGACCGTGTCGGCGTCGTTGCTGGAGAACGTCCGCACGGCGGTCGATCGGATCGGGATCGAAGGGGCGCCCGTCGCGGCCGGTCAGGCGATCGCTCGAGACGACGCCCTGCGCGCGGCCACCGTCGGCGGCGCCGAGGCCTGCGGCGTGGACGACCTCAAGGGCTCGATCGATGTCGGGAAGCAAGCGGACTTCGTCGTGATGTCCGGTGATCCCTTCGACCCGTCCGCGCGCGTCCTGGAGACGTGGATCGCAGGCGTTCGCGTGTGGTCGTCGGACGCGGCCTGAGGATCATTCGGGGCCGGCCGCGATCAGCCGGCCAGCGCCGCGCGAACGGCGTGAACGATCTTGTCGGCGGAGATCCCGGCCCAGCTCCGCAGCTCCTCGGGCGAGCCGGACCCCGGCATCTGGGTGACGGCGAGCTTGATGACCCGTCCGGTGAGCTCGCGGCCTCCCTCGGCCAGCGCTTCCAGGACGGCGTCGCCTAACCCGCCTTCGATCCAGTGATCCTCCACCACGACCAGCAGGCCGGTGTCCTCCATCGCCTTCCGGACGCTCCTTCCGTCGATCGGCTTCACGGAGTACGCGTCGATGACCCGGGCGGCCACGCCCTTCTCGCCGAGCGTGTCGGCCGCCCTCAGCGCCTCGAACACCGTCACGCCCGCCCCGACCAGCGTCACGGCGTCGTCGGCAGAGCGGCGGAGGACCTTGCTGCCGCCGACCGGGAACTCATCGGCCCGTGCGCCTTCCTTGACGTAGAGCGGCGGCGTCTTCTCGCGGGTGGTTCGGATGTACGAGATGCCCGGCAGATCGACCATTTGCTCGACCAGCGCGGACGTCGCGTTCCCATCCGCTGGGTACAGGACCGTCGAGCCGTGCACGGCTCGCATCATGGCCAGATCCTCTAACGCCATCTGCGACGGACCGTCCTCTCCGATGGAGACGCCGGCGTGCGACCCGCACAGCTTGAGCTCCGCTCGGCTGATCGCGGCCATTCGCACGAAGTCGTAGGCCCGCGTGAGGAACGCCCCGAACGTCGCGGCGAACGCCTTCTTCCCCAGCGCCTGCAGGCCGACCGCCGCCCCGAGCATCCCCTGCTCTCCGATGTACATCTCGAAGAACCGGTCCGGCGCCGCCTTCTGGAAGTCCTCCGTGTGGGTCGAGTTCGACACCTCGCCGTCGAGCACGACGAGGTCTTGTCGGGCTGCCAGCGCGGCCAGCGTCTCACCGAACGCCTTCCTCGTCGCGACGGACTCGTCGTAGGCGGGGACCGTCACCGGGGTCGGCCGAGACTGCGACACGTCCACCGTTTCCGGCTTGGGTGGGGTGATGGTCACCGACTGTTCCCCACCCAGCTCCGCGACGGCCCTCTCCGCCTCCTCCTCACTCAGCGCCTTGCCGTGCCACCCCTCCACGTTCG
>JBHELE010000308.1:0-3421 GCA_046263235.1 Actinomycetota bacterium | reverse complement strand
ATCTCGCGGATCTCCACGTTGGTGACCTTGACCCCCCACCGTTCGGTGATCTCGTCGAGCTTCGCCCGCAGGATCTGGTTGATCTCGTCCCGCTTCGCCAGCACGTCGTCCAGGGCGATGTCTCCGATGACGGCGCGGAGGGTGGTGGCGGCGATGTTCTGGGCCGCTCCGGCGAAATTCCCCACCTGCACCACGCTCATCCCGGGATCGACGATCTTGTAGAACGTGATGAAGTCGACCGCGATGGGAGCGTTGTCCTTCGTGATGGAGTCCTGGCGGGGGATCTCCAGGTAGAACTCCCGAAGGTCCACGTTCACCGCCTTGTCCACGATCGGGATGAGGAGGACGATCCCCGGTCCCTTCACTCCCAGCAGACGTCCCAGGCGGAACACCACCAGGCGCTGGTACTCCCGGACGATCTTGATGGCCTGGCTGAGGAAGAAGATGAACAGCACGATGGCCACGCCGATCCCGATCAGGAACCCCTCACTCATTTGAGTCCTCCCTTGGCCGACCGGCTCGCTGCCGGGGAGGACGATCCTCCCCCGGGACCGGTGGTGACGTCGACGGCCGGTTCCTCCACCGGCACCACGCTCAACCGCAGCCCGTGCACCTGTTCCACGCGGACCCGCGCGCCCCTCGGGATGGGTTCGCCCTCGGTCCAGGCGGTCCATTCCTCCGCGGCGAGGAGCACCACTCCCGTGGGATCGAGGTCACGGAGCACGACGCCGACGGCCCCCGGCGCGACCCGCGTGTCGGACACGGCCGGTTGCCGTCGCATCCTGATCGCGGCGCGGAGCACGAACGCGAAGAACATCGTGGCGGCGATGGCGACGGGACCGATCACCCATGGTGACACCGCCGCTCCCGGAACGGAGCGGTCGAACAGGAACAGCGCGCCGAGGACGAGGGTGACCAGACCCGCCCCCGTCCCGATCCACGTCCCGGGAAGCTTCAGCTCCAGGATGAAGAACGCGACCGACGCCACGAGCAACACCATGCCCAGCAACTGCACCGGCAGCATTCCCAACGCGACGACGGATGCGATCAGCATGAGAACCCCAACGGTGCCGACGACCCCGCCGGGGACGAAGAACTCCGCGACGATGAGCGCGATTCCCAGATAGAAGAAGATGAAGGCGAGATTCGGGTCGAGCAGCCGGTGGAAGATGGAGGGGCCGAGACCCATTCGGTCGATCACGACGGTCGCTCCACACACGCCAGGGATCGCGCCGCGATCCGCCAACAGACCCGTTTCGGCGGAAGCCCGGGGCCCCGCACACGCCCCGGCCGTGTGGACCAGCTGGGCTCGCGTGGATGAGAGCACGTCCACGACGCCGAGCCGAAGGGCCTCCTCCGACGAGACGCTCACGGAGTCACGCACCGCCTCTTCCGCCCAGTCGGCGTTCCGGCCCCACCGCTCGGCCAGCGCGCGGATGAACGCGGCGGCGTCGTTCGTCACCTTCTCCTGCGGGATGGCGCCGGCGATGCCGACCGGATGGGCCGCCCCGATGTTGGTCCCGGGAGCCATCGCCGCGACCGGGCAGCCGAGCATGATGAACGTCCCGGCCGACGCGGCTCGAGCGCCCGCGGGCGCGGTGTAGCAGAGGACCGGCACGCGGGAGTTGGATACGGCCTTCACGATGTCCCGCATCGAGGAGTCGAGGCCTCCCGGCGTGTCGATCAGCAATACGACCGCCGCCACGCCGTCGTCGTTGGCCGCCTCGATGGCACCGTCGATGTATGAGGCCGAGAACGGGTCGACCACCCCGGACAGGCTCACCTCGCGGATCTCCGGCGCGGGACCCTGGGCCACGGCGGCGCCGCCGAGTCCGATCGACGCGGCGAGGAGGCCGAACCCGAGCACGAACCGCTTCACTGGCGACTCACCTCCACCTTGATCATCGCACCAGGAGAAGGGGTGCGCGATAGAGACGCTCACCCGCATCTGGCGAGTTCGGGGGCGCATAATGGGCTCAGGCGCGGTGTGAACCCGCGGGAGGAGCCACATGCGAACAAACTCGGTCGCCCCGGGCGCCCGTATGACTGAAACGAGGGGAACCGCATGACCTTCGAGCCAGAGGGCCCTCTCTCACCCGATCAGGAGCAGGTGCTCATGCAGCAACTCATCGCGGGGGAGGAGCGCGCTATCCGGGTGCTGTACGCCCGGTTCGCCCGCCCCGTGTACACGCTGGGGCTTCGCCTCCTCGGCAGCGCCGAGGCCGCGGAGGAGCTGACCCAGGACGTCTTCCTCGCCGCATGGCGAAAGGGGTCCAGGTTCGACGCCGCCCGAGGCCGGCTGTCGACGTGGCTGATGGCGGTGGCGCACAACCTCGCCGTCGATCGCCTCCGTCACGACCGCGGGGCGGGACGACCCGTCCTGGTGTTCGTCGACGAGCTCCCTGAGGGCACGCCGGCGGAAGAGGAGGAGACCCTGATCGAGCGCGAGACCGCGCGCCAGGCGCTCGCCGGGCTCTCCGCGACAGAGCGCCAGCTGTTGTCCCGGGCATATTTCCAGGGCTGGACGGCTCGCGAGATCTCCGAGGCCGACGGCATCCCACTGGGGACGGTGAAGACTCGCCTGCGGACGGCCCTCATCAAGCTTCGAAAGGCGCATCACGAGGAGGCCCGCCTCGCCGCGGCCGCCGGGGAGCGCGAGCCGGCGTGAACTGCGTGGACGTTCGCGACCGCCTGACGGAGCACGCGCTTGGCGTACTCGACCAGGACGAGGTGTGGCAGATCGAACGGCATCTGGAATGGTGCGCCGGATGCCGAAAGGAATCGCAGGAACTCCTCGAGGGCGCCGAAGCCGTCGGGGTTTCGCTCTCGCCCGCGCCGCCGCGGCCGGCACTGGAGGAGCGGGTCGTCCACGGCGTGTTGACCGCGGCCGGCAGGCGACCCCGAGCCGGTCGTCGGACGGTCCGCGTGTTGACGGCGGCCACCCTGGCCGCCGCGCTGCTCGCCTTCGGGGCGGTCGGGTGGGGGTTCGCCGAGCGCCGCAAGGCCCTCGACACGCAGGCCCAGGTCGAGCAGGCCCTCACGACGAAGGAGGGGCTGGCGAATCTGGTCGCTACGTTCCAGACCGACCTCCGGACGAAGGGCACCGTGTACCAGGCGAACCTGTATCCGGGGCTGGGGCGCCAGCCGGCCGGAACGGCCGTCGTGTTCGCCGCACCGGGGAATCGGGGCGGATTCGCGCTGGTTCGCGTGGTCACGCGGCTGGCTCCGGCGGCCGGTCCGTACTCCGTGGTGCTCAGCGACCGCGACGGCCACACGCTCCGTCCCGGCATCCTCGAGTTGCGGCCGGAGGAGCGCGACCTGATCATGGCGAACACGGAGCTGGCCGCGGATCTCACCCGCCCGAGCTCCATCGATCTGAACCATCTGACGGGGCTCACCGTCGTGGATCGCGCCGGGATGA
>JBHELE010000307.1:0-2543 GCA_046263235.1 Actinomycetota bacterium | reverse complement strand
TACTGGCCGGAGGCGTGGGCCCGGCCGATCAGAACTCCCACACCGAGGCCGGCCACAAGCGCCAGCGTCGAGACCCGCCCCCACCGAACGCGTGTTCGAGCCATGACAGGAGTATGCCGAACATGTGTTCGGGCGTCAAGCCGGAATCGAACACATGTTTGAATGGCGGAGGCGGGCGTGCTACGTTCCGCGCTGGAGGAGGAGGTACCCGGCCATGGACAAGGTCACGGCACGGCAGCGACGGATCCTGGACTTCATCCGGGAAACCGTTCAGGTGCGCGGCTACCCACCGACGGTCAGGGAGATCGGGGAGGCCGTGGGGCTGACCTCGAGCTCGAGCGTGCACGCGCAGCTCGCTAACCTCGAGCGTCAGGGCCTTCTTCGGCGCGACCCCACCAAGCCCAGGGCCATGGAGCTCTCGCACGCCCGCGGCGCCAGGCCGAAGGCGGTCGGCGTTCCGCTGCTGGGGCGGATCTCGGCCGGGGCACCCATCCTCGCCGACGAGAACGTCGAAGAATACCTGGCCGTGCCGGCTGGCTACGCGTCCGAGGACGACCATTTCGCCCTTCGGATCGACGGTGATTCCATGCTGGGTGCCGGCATCCTCGACGGCGACGTGGTGGTGGTCCGGCGGCAGGCGACTGCGGACGAGGGGGACGTCGTGGCGGCGCTGGTACCCGGACCGGCGGAGGACGAAGCGACCGTCAAGCGACTGCACCGGGACGGTGAGCGGGTCCTTCTGATGCCGGAGAACCCGGCCTACCAACCCCGTGAGCTGAACGGCGGCGGCATCCTGGGGAAGGTCGTCGCGGTCCTTCGAAAGCTCTAGCCGTTTCGCGAAGGGCGGCCGTCAGGAGCTGATCCGCCGAGAGAACGACTCCGACACATAGGGTCTAACCTTCGCCAACTGCGCTTCGGTCACCCTGGCGACCACGCGCGTGCCCTCGCCGTCGGACTGCGCCGTGACCACCTCTGCTTCCCGGTACAGCCACGGCACGACCGCGGGTCGCTCGAACGGCACCCACAGGACGACTTCGACCGGCCCCCCCGGGAGTACCTGCTGAAGCCGCTCGAGCAGGTCCGGTATCCCCTCGCCGGTCTGCGCGGATACCGGAACGGCGTTCGGCAGCCGGCGCAATATCCGGGCCCGATGCATCCGGTCGACCCGGTCCCACTTGTTGAGCGCCACCACCTCGGGGAGCTCGGCCGCGCCGATCTGACCCAGCACTTCCCGGACTGCCTGGAGCTGCGCATCCAGATCCCGGCTCGCCGCGTCGGCCACGTGCACCAGGAGATGGGCCCGCCGCACCTCTTCCAGCGTCGACTTGAACGCCTCCACGAGGTCGTGGGGGAGCTTCCGGACGAAGCCGACCGTGTCGGAGACCGTCGCCCGGCGCCCGTTCGGGAGCACCAGCCGCCGTGTGGTCGGGTCGAGGGTGGCGAACGGCTGGTCGGCGACCAGCGCGCTGGCCCCGGTCATGGTGTTCAGCAACGTGGACTTCCCGGCATTCGTGTATCCGACCAGGGCGACCTGCGGCACGCCGGAACGCTCCCGGCCGGCCCGCTTAACCTTCCGGGTTCGGGCGAGATCGGCGATGTCCCGACGAAGCTTCGCGATGCGGCGCCGGATGTGTTGCCGGTCGACCTCGAGCTTGGTCTCCCCAGGGCCGCGGGTGCCGATGCCGCCACCGAGCCGAGACATGGCCTCGCCCCACCCTCGCAGCCTGGGTAGGAGGTAGTTCAGCTGGGCCAGCTCCACTTGGGCCTTGCCCTCCCCGGACCGGGCGTGCAGCGCGAAGATGTCCAGGATCAGCGCCGTTCGGTCCAGCACCTTCACCTTGAGGCGCTCCTCCAGGTTTCGGAGCTGCCCGGGGGATAGCTCGTCGTCCAGGATGACCGCGTCGGCCCGCCGAGTGTGGACGAGGTCGTGGATCTCGTCGACCTTGCCCCGTCCCACGAACGTGGCTGGATCGGGCGTGGCACGCGATTGGACGACCCGGCCGACGGCCTGGGCTCCCGCCGCGCTCGCCAACGCGGCCAGCTCGTCGAGCGACGGATCGTCGGCATCGGCGGCCAGTCCGACCAGGACCGCCCGCTCCTGGACGGCAGGGCGCCATGTGGCCGACAGCGGGGATTCGGATCCGAAGCGTTGGGTCATGGACGTTGCCCCGAACAGCACGAGACGCCCGTCGAACGGTTCCGGGAAGCGCCCCTTTCCCCAGACGCTCGACTGGCGTCTCGTTGCTGCGGTCCTTTCTTCCCGGACAGTTCCTTCCCAAACACCGCGGGGGGGAAATTCGGCCTGTTCATCCGAACCGCCGGCGGATCCGCTGCATCGCTTCCTCGAGCCGGTCGTCGGAGATGGTCAGCGAGATCCGGACGTAACCCTCGCCGTGAGCCCCGTAGCCGGTGCCGGGGGCGACCACGACCGCCGCTTCTTCCAGGAGCTCGGCGGCGAAGTCGACGGATGTCCGCCCCGGAGGGGTCGGAACCCACACGTAGATCGATCCGAGGGGCGGCTGGACGTCCAATCCGATGTCGGC
>JBHELE010000306.1:0-6415 GCA_046263235.1 Actinomycetota bacterium | reverse complement strand
CCCTGCACGCGTGGCTCCTGCGTGGCACGGCGAGCGGTCCGGGACCGGTGCTGGTCGACGTCCACGGTGGTCCGCACAACGCGTGGAATCCGGCGTTCGACGGCGAGCATCTGTATCAGCAGGTCCTGGCGGACGAGGGGTGGACCATCCTGTTGCTGAACCCTCGAGCCAGCGACGGGTACGGCGAGGAGTTCTATACGGCCACGCTGGCGAACTGGGGTGTCGGCGACGAGGCCGATTTCCTTGCGGCCATCGACGAGCTGGTGGCGGACGGCGTGGCCGACCCCGCGCGGCTCGCCGTCGGCGGGTACAGCTACGGCGGTTACATGACGTGCTGGCTGACCGCCCGGACCGACCGGTTTGCCGCGGCCGTGGCGGGCGGTTGCGTGAGCAACCTGGCCACGATGAGCGCGACGTCGGATGTAGGGTTGCTGATGGCGCCGCAGGAGATCGGGGCCTTTCCGCACGAGAAGCCCGAGGCGGTCGCCGAGCGCTCCCCGATCACGCACGTCGCGAACGTCCGGACACCCACGCTCATCCTTCACGGCGAGGCGGACCAGCGATGTCCCGTGGAGCAGGCCGAACAGTGGTTTGCCGCCCTCCGCGCGATGGGCACCGAGGTGGAGATGGTGCTCTATCCCGGAGCCAGCCATCCATTCATCTTCGACGGGAAGCCGTCGCACCGGATCGACTACAACGAGCGCTTCGCGGCGTGGGTTCGAACGCACGCCGGCGCGCGGGACGACCCTGAGGGCGGTTAGGCCGGCCTGCGCGCGATGAGCTCGGCAAACCTCGCGGCGCTGACGTTCCCTCCGGAGATAACGGCGGCGACCCGATTCCCCGACACCGAAACCCTTCCCGCCAGCAGCGCGGCCACGGCAGCGGCACCGCTCGGCTCCGCCACGACCTTTATCCGTTCGAACAGGAAGGCCATCGCTTCGATGATCTCGTCGTCGGTCACGGTGACGACCTCGTCGACCAATCGCCTGTTCACCTCGAAGGTCAGCCGGCCGGGCGTGGGGACCTGGAGCCCGTCGGCGATGGTCCGCGGCACCGGGATGCGAATTCGCTCTCCGGCCGCCAGCGACCGTCGCGTGTCGTCACCGTCGGACGGCTCGACACCGACGACCCGGACGCCCGGGCACAAAGCGGTCACGGCCGTGGCGCACCCGGCGATCAGCCCCCCGCCGCTGACCGGGCACACCAACACGTCGACCGGCCCCACGTCCTCGATGAGCTCGAGGGTGGCCGTTCCCTGGCCCGCCATGACCAGCGGGTCGTCGTAGGGCGGGACGAGGACGGCCCCCCGTTCGGCGGCAAGCCCCGCGCCCAGCTCCTCGCGGTCCTCGGCGTAGCGGTCGTACAACGCGAGCTCGGCGCCGTACTCGCGGGTCGCCTCGATCTTCGCCGCCGAAGCGTCCTCGGGCATCAGGATCGTGGCCCGCGTCCCCAGCAACGCGGCGACGAGGGCGACGGCCTGGGCGTGGTTCCCGGACGAGGAGGCGAACACTCCGCGGGCCAGCTCCTCCGGCGACAGCGACGACATCTTGTTGTAGGCGCCGCGAACCTTGAACGCCCCGCCGCGCTGGAACGACTCGGCCTTAAGGAACACGGTGGCGCCGACCCGCCGGTCGAGCGTTCGCGACGTCAACACCGGCGTGCGGTGGGCGACGCCGCGCAGACGGGCGGCTGCCGCCTGGACGTCCTCCAGCCCGATCACCATTCGCGGTGACCCTACTGGAGCCGTGCCGGTCAGGACGTCGTGACCGGCGCTTTCGCCTTCGTGGCGAATCGACCGCCCACGTGGATCCCTTCGACCTCTCCTTCCGGTCCGCGGACGAAGTACCCCCTCATGCCCTTGGCCGGTCCGTCCGTGACGATGTAGCGGTCGCCGTCGCCCGGGAGCAGACCGATCGGGATCGGCTCCGGCTGCTCTAACTCCTCGCAGGACGCGACAAGCTGCTCGATCGTCTCCGGCTTCACGTGCACGTGGATCAGGAGCTGACCCCCCTGCGGGACGAGCTCGACGTCCACGGCGATGGTCTCGTACGTCCCGGCGTACCGAGCCAGCTCCGAGTCACCGAGCGAGATCGGCTCGGGATCCTTCTCGATGACGCCCAGGTACGCCTCGAGCGCCCACCGGAGGAGCTCCTCGTTGAACTGAGATCCGTTGGGACTCGAGTTCGTCATGGTGATGAGGGCGAACCCACGCTCCGGGACCATGTCGAACCCCGAGTCCTGGCCGATGGTGTTGCCGCCGTGACCGACCAGCCGGATGCCCTCGACGTCGCGGATCATCCACGAGATCCCGATGGCGTCGCCGATGGCGCTGCCGGCAGCCTCGGCCGTCGGCTGCTGCATTCGCTTCAACGTCTCTTCGGACAGGATTCGCGTGCCGTCCGGCGCTCGGCCGTCGCCGAGGTGGAACCGGGCCCACGCGATCTGATCGGCCGCGTTCGACGAGATGCCGCCGGCGGGCCATCCACCGCGGCCCAAGGCCCACGGCCGGGCCACCACGATGGTCCCGTCGTTCTTCTGCGTGTGCCCGGCCACGAACCGCCGGGTCATGATGTCGTTGGGGAAGAAGAACGAATTGCTCAGGCCGAGCGGCTCGAAGATCAGCTCCTTCATGGCCTGCTCGAACGTCTTGCCGGTGACCTTCTCGATGATCCGCCCGGCCAGCGAGAGCGACGCGTTGTTGTAAGACACGGTCGCGCCGAGCGGTGTGACTTGCTCGATCTCTGCCATCTTCTCGACGTAGCGCGCCAGGGCGTCGTCGCCGAAGCCGGTGTTCTCGATGAGATCGCCGGACCATCCCGCGGTGTGGTTCAGCAGGTGCATGAGGGTCACCTTCTCGGCGACCGATTCGTCCTTCAGGCGAAGCTCCGGAACGTACGTGCGGACCCGCTCGTCGAGGTCGAGCTCGCCCTGTTCGACCAGCCGCAAGATCGCGGTAGCAGTGAACGTCTTGCCCGTGGACCCGAACTGGAACAGCGTCGTCTCGTCGACGGGCAGGGGATTCTCGATGCTGGTCACGCCGTGGAACGCGTAGCGCTCGGCCCCTTCGTGCAGCACGCCCACGGCCACGCCGGGGACCTGGAGCCGCTCGGCGGCCTCGCTCACCCATTCGCGGAGCTGTTGCTCGTCCATTCCGACCCTCCCTCGCCCGCGGCCTCGGTACCGTGGCTAGCGACATCATTTAACGAAATCAACCATTTGACAACCCTGAATGGTGGGGCATACTTGAGCATGTGGCGATGCAAGCGGAGGAAAGACGCGGATCCCAGCCGGACCTGGCGCCCGACACGCACGTCTTTCACACTGCGGAGGCGCTCAAGGCCCTGGCCGATCCGCTGCGTCTCAGGCTCCTGTTGCTGATGGCCGACCGTCCGGTCACCGTGAAGGAGGCGGCCGAGGCGCTCGGCGTTCCTCCGACCCGCCTCTACTACCACGTGAAGATCCTGGAGCGACACGGCCTGATCGAGGTGACGGACCGCCGGGTCGTGTCGGGAATCGAAGAGCGCACGTATGGGGCGCTGGCGAAGAACTGGACGATGTCTCCATCCCTGGCCGCGTCCGCCATCTCGACCAGCGGCACGCTTCGAGCCGTCATCAACCTGGTCCGCGCCGAGTTGGAGGCGGGATTGCAGCAGCGGCCGGAAGCCCCCATGTCATCAGACATCTCGTCGCCGCTGCCCGCCGTGGGGCTGACGCAGCTGGCGCTGAGCCCGGACGAGCTCGAGGAGGTCGAGGCGCGGCTGGGCGGTTTGATGGATGACTTCGGCGCGGCGACTTCGGCGGAAGCGGACGGGAAGCCCCTGTATCGAATGTTCTTCGCCGTCTACCAGACGCCGAAGGGTCCGGCGCAGACCGACGACGAATGAGTGTCGTCCTCGAGCTCGACGGAGTGACCAAGGACTACCCGGGCGGCGTTCGGGCCAACGACGGGATCTCGTTGACCGTCGACCGAGGCGCGGTATTCGGGCTGCTCGGGCCCAACGGGGCCGGAAAGACGACCATGGTCGGTCAGATCCTCGGGCTCATCGCGCCGACGGCCGGAACGATCCGCATCGACGGGGTCGACGTGGTGCGTCGCCCGGCCGTCGCGCGGCGGGCCTGTTCCTATCAGCCGCAGTCGGGGGCTCCGATCCGGGGGCTGACGCCGGTGCAGGCGATCGAGCTCACCGCTCGGATCCGGGGGCTCTCGAGATCCGAGGCGCGGGGACGAACCGAGCGGTTGCTCGAGGCGTTGGACCTCACCGAATGGCGGCGCCGCGTGGTGACGCAGCTCTCCGGTGGCGTGGCCCGCCTCGTCTCGTTCTGCATGGCCGCCGTCGCGCCCGGGCAAGTGGTGATCCTGGACGAGCCGACCAACGACGTCGATCCCCTCCGCAGGAAGCTGCTGTGGGGCGAGGTGCAGCGCCTCGCTCAGGACGGATCCGCGGTGTTGCTCGTCACGCACAACGTGCTCGAGGCGGAGCGATGCGTCGACCGGCTCGCCATCATCGACCATGGGCGCGTCGTCGGCGACGGCACCCCGGCCGCGATCAAAAGAGAGCTGGGGGCGACGCTGCGGATCGAGGTCGTCCTCGACCCCCTGGCCTCCCCGCCGGCCGTCCCGCCGTTCTTGCGGGGTCCGGTCGTCGTTGGACGACGGTTCGTGGCGGACGTCCGGCCGGCAGAGGTATCGGAGGCCGTGATCTGGGCCAGGACCCTCCAGGAGCGGCGGATCGCGGAGGAATTCTCCGTCGGCCCTGCGACGCTCGAGGACGCGTACGTGCGGTGGGTCCAGCCGCGGGGCGAGGACGAGGGCGTGGGCGCGCACGCCGCCGCCGTTGGCTAGCTTCGGGTTGCTGCTGTTGTGGCAGCTCCGCCGATACCGGTCGTCGCTGCTGGTGGTCGTGCTGATCCAGGTCGCCCTGGGACTGGGCATCGTGTACGGCCTGTCGTTCCTCCTCCCCGAGATCGATCCCGCGTCCGCGCTGTTCCTGTCGACGGGCGCGCCGACCATCGCTCTGCTGCTGCTCGGGCTGACGATGGTTCCGCAGGAGGTGGCCCAGGACAAACTGACAGGGGCACACGACTACGTGGCCACGCTCCCCGTGCCGCGGTTGGCCTGGTTCGGCGCGCAGATGACCTTCTGGCTCGCCGTCCAGCTCCCCGGAACGGTGCTGGCCCTGGTGGCGGCGTCGGCCCGATTCGGCTTCGAGCTGGGGCTGAACGGCTACGTCCTTCCCGCCTTCCTCCTGGTCGCGTTGACCGGGGCGGCGGTGGGGTTCGCCATGGCCTCCGTGCTGAAGCCGGAGGTCACCGGAACCGCGACGTCGTTCATCTCGGTCGGCCTGCTGCTGTTCTCGCCGATCGACTTCCCGATGTCCCGGCTCCCGGTCTTCCTGCAGGTCATCCACACCGTCCTGCCGGTGAAGTACATGGCCGACCTCGTCCGGTGGAGCCTGACCGGGAGGTACGTCGACGCGCCCGGCGTCGCGTTCGCCGTGGTCGGTGCGTGGTGCGCGGTGTGCCTCGCGATCAGCTATCGCGTGGCCACGCGGCGTCGGTGACCCGTTGACGGAACGGATGGGCGCGACCACGGACGCGAACCACCGGGCGGAGACATTGCATCGCGCCACCCTCGTCGTCGACACGTGCAGCCAGTTCGGTCCGAGCGCGTACACCCCGGCGATGTTGGGCCGGCTCGACGACCTCGTGGCATCGCGGGCCCCCTCGTGGCGGATCATCGTGGAGCTGGAGAGCATGCGGCACCGCGCCCTGGTCGCCGGCGAGCTTCCCGGCTTCTGGGAGGGATGGGCAGACGCCGGCGTCGACGTGGTGAGCTTCACCATCGGCGCGTTCGGGCCGGAGCTGTTCACGTACGACAACGCCATCCGTGACCTCTCCGACTGGACGGAAACGTTCGATGCGCTCGGGGCCCGGCTGGTCAAGGTCCTTACCGCGGCCGATGCCGAGCGAGCGCACGCGGAGGGCAAGCGTGGCGTCATCCTGGCGTTCCAGAACGCCACGCACATCGGGGACGACCTCGACCGGCTCGACCTGTTTCACCGGTTCGGGGTTCGGATCGTCCAGCTCACCTACAACTCCCGGAACCTGCTCGGCGACGGCTGCACCGAACGCGTTCAGGCCGGCCTGTCGGCGTTCGGCGTGGAGGCCGTGGGTCGAATGAACGAGCTCGGGATCCTCGTCGACGTGTCGCACTGCAGCGACGCGACATCGCTGGACGCCATCGAGACGTCGGCCCGCCCTCCCGCCATCACGCACGCGTTCTGCGCGTCCGTGAACAAGCACGACCGGGGTAAGGGCGACGAGGTCATTCGGGCCATCGGTGAGGCCGGAGGGTACTTCGGGGTCTGCGTGGTGCCGTTCTTCATCGCGGTCGATCCCGACCCGACGCTTCGGC
>JBHELE010000305.1:0-5966 GCA_046263235.1 Actinomycetota bacterium | reverse complement strand
CCCCCAGGCGACCCCGAAACGGTCCCAGAGGACCGATCCGCGTCCACGGCTTCACTCCGGGGGGCCGGAATCTGGGTCGGCGGATCGGCATGGCCCGGCGAGTATAGGAACGGGGTGCATCGGGCATCCCTGCAGCTGGGTGGCGGTTCGCCCGCTCAGACCGCCGTCCTCTATAGTTCGGTCGCGGCGGCCGGCGGCCGCCCGTTCCCGTGTCGAACGAGGTCCGCATGACCCACCGCATCGTGATCGCCAAGCCCGGCCTGGACGGGCACGACCGAGGGGCGAAGATCGTCGCTCGGGCGCTCCGTGACGCCGGGTACGAGGTCATCTACACGGGCCTGCACCAGACGCCGGAGCAGATCGCGGAGACGGCCATCCAGGAGGATGCCGACGCCGTGGGGCTGTCGTGTCACTCCGGCGCCCACATGACGCTCTTCCCCCGCGTCGTCCAGCTCCTCCGGGATCAGGGCGCGTCCGAGGTCTTCGTGTTCGGCGGGGGGATCATCCCGCGAGCGGACGTGCCGAAGCTCAAGGCGGCCGGCATCGAGGAGATCTTCACCCCAGGGACCCCGACCCCCTCCATCGTCGAATGGCTGGAGGGCCGGCTGGCCACGAAGGCGAGCTAGGTGGACCTGTACGAGCACCAGGGGAAGGAACTGTTCAAGGAAGCAGGCATCCCGCTGGTGGAGGGATTCGTGGCGGAGTCGACGGATGAAGCCCGCCGAATCTCCGAGCGCCTCGGCGGGAAGGTCGCCGTCAAGGTCCAGGTGCAGATCGGGGGTCGCGGCAAGGCCGGCGGCATCGCCCTGGTCCAGTCCCCGGACGAGGCGGCGGATGCCGCGGGCCGCATGTTCGCCGAAGGATTTCGAGGCACCCCGGTCACCAGGGTGCTGATCGAACGGCTCGTCGACATCGCCGAGCAGTTCTACGTGGCGCTCACGCTGGACCGGTCGTCGCAGCGCTACCTGGCCATGGTGTCGTCCGACGGCGGCATGGACATCGAACAGGTGGCGAAGGAGAAACCCGAGGCCCTCCGCAGGATGACCATCGACCCCGTGATCGGGTTCAAGGACTTCCAGGTCCGGTATGTGGTCGGTCACCTCCCGCTGGAGGCCCGGGAGGGGACGGCGGAGATCCTTCGTCGCTGCTACGACCTGCTGTGCTCCAGGGACGCCACCCTGGTCGAGATCAATCCCCTGGCGCTCCTGACGGGTGGTGTGGTGGTCGCCCTGGACGCCAAGGTGACGGTGGACGACAACGCCCTGTTCCGGCAGCCCGACGTGGCGGCGCTTCGGTCGTCCTTCCCGGTCGACCCCACGCAGGCCCGCGCCAACGAGAAGGGACTGCAGTACGTGAAGCTCGACGGCGAGGTCGGCATCATCGGCAACGGAGCCGGACTCGTCATGAGCACCCTCGACGTGGTGACCCAGGCGGGAGGGACCCCGGCGAACTTCCTCGACGTGGGCGGCGGGGCCAGCGCGGACAGCATGGCCACGTCGCTGGAGGTCGTGCTGTCGGACCCGGCGGTCCGGTCGGTCCTGGTCAACATCTTCGGCGGGATCACCCGCGGGGAGCTCGTGGCCCGCGGCATCATCGAGGCGCTCCGGCGGGTCGACGCCGAGGTCCCCATCGTGGTCCGGCTCGACGGGACCAACGCCGAGGAGGGCCGGCAGATCCTGGCGGCGGCCGGGCATCCTCGGGTCATCCCGGCCTCCACGATGCTGGAGGCGGCGGAGAAGGCCGTCGCCCTGGCGGCCAGGGAGGCGATGTAGGGTGGCCATCCTGGTCGACCAGGACACCCGACTGGTCGTGCAGGCAATCACCGGGAAGGAGGGTTCGTTCCACGCGCTTCGGAACAGGGCCTACGGCACGAACGTCGTCGCCGGCGTGACCCCCGGGAAGTCCGGGCAGTCGGTGGACGGCGTTCCGGTGTTCGACACCGTGGCCGAAGCCGTCCACGAGACGAATGCGAACGCCTCGTTGATCTTCGTTCCGTCGCGGTTCGCCGCGGATGCCATCTACGAGGCCGCGTCGGCGGGGGTCGCTCTGGGAGTGTCCATCACGGAGGGCGTCCCGGTGCAGGACATGGCCCGCGTCGTGAACTACCTGAGCGGAAAGGACTTCGTGCTCGTCGGGCCGAACTGCCCCGGGCTCATCTCGCCCGGCAAGGCGAACGTCGGGATCATCCCTGGAGAGATCTGCACACCGGGTTCCGTGGGCCTGATCTCCCGGTCCGGCACGCTGACCTACCAGATCGTGCACGAGCTCTCGCAGCGCGGGGTGGGCCAGTCGACATGCGTGGGGATGGGGGGCGACCCGGTCCACGGGATCGGGTTCGTCGAGGCCCTCGAGCGGTTCCAGGCCGATGGGGAGACCGAGGCGGTGGTCATGATCGGAGAGATCGGCGGGAGCGACGAGGAGATCGCCGCCGCCTACATCGCGGAGCACGTGACGAAACCGGTCGTGGCGTACGTGGCGGGGTTCAGCGCGCCGCCCGGCAAGCGCATGGGCCACGCCGGCGCCATCATCACCGGTTCGACCGGCACCGCGGATGCGAAGAAAGAGGCCCTCGAAGCGGTGGGAGTCCGCGTGGGACGGAATCCCACCGAGGTCGCCGACCTGATGCAGGAGGCCGTCGGGGCTTCGGCCTGACGAATGGAAGGGCCGTCGCAACCGGCGTCGACCGATCCTCTCGCTCCGCCCCCGGCCGCTCGCCGTGCCAGGGCGCACCCCCTCACCGCCGGATGGCCGGTGGCGGTTCGCCGGGCGGCGGTGGCGTTCGTCGTGGTGGCTGCGGCGGCGGAGGCCGTGATCATCCTGCTGGTGGTGGCGTCGTCGGATCCCAAACCGGGTCCGGGCGTCGTGGCCGGAAGCGGTGCCGTGCTGTTCCACGCGTTCCACCACGTCCCGCTCGTGTTCGACATCCCTCGGTCGCTGTTCCCTCCTGCCGAGGCGAGCCTGCTGTCGTCCGTGCCCCGGTTCACCGTGTCGTGGACGCCGCTGGCCGGCACCGGCCTGGCCCTGTGGATGCTGGGTCGGGGGGGCCGCGCCGTCGGGACGGCGAGCCTGGGGACCGCGCTGTCTCGAGGCCTGCACGGGACGAAGATCGCGATCCCCTATGCGCTGGCCAGTTTCGCGCTCGCGTTCGCCGCACCCGTGACGGTGGCCGCGGGAGGAAGTCCCGGCGTGGCCGTACATCCGGACCCTTTCGGAGCACTGTTGTGGCCGCTCGGCCTCGGCGTCGTGGCGGGATTCAGCGGCGGCGTGGCATCGGCACCCGCCGACACAGGGCGATCCCATCGCCTGCTCACCGGCGCCGTGACGGGAGCGTGGTGGACCCTCGGCCTCGGGTTGGCGCTCTCGTTCGCCGGGCTCCTGGTGATCGCGGCCGTCCATCCTCAGGACACGCGGACCTATCTATCGGGCGTGTCCTCAGAAGGCACGTTTCGTGCCGTGGTGCTCCTGGGTTCCACCGCGCTGGTCGTGCCGAACGCCGCGGCGTGGATCCTGGTACCGGCGATGGGAGGGTGCACGGGGCTCGGCGAGCTCCTGTCGTCGTGCCTGCTGTCGTATTCGTCCTACGCCGGTGGAGGAATCGACCTGGGGGGACCGCCGTTTCCGTCGAACCCGATCGTCGTCCCGCCCCCTCCGGCCGGCTTTCTCCTGTTCCTGGTCGTTCCCCTGGCCGCCACGACCGTCGGTGGGACGATCTCGGCTCGCCGGTCGCGACCGGACGGCCCCGGCGAGGGCGCCGCCGCCGGCGCGTTGGGAGGCGTCGGTTTCGGCCTGCTGTGTGCGGCCCTCATCGTCATGTCGCAGCTCGTGGTGCGAGTCGGGAAGGGCGGCTCCGAGGCGTTCCGGGAGGGCGCGTTGATCGTGGGTCCCGATCTCGTCTCGGGGATCGTCGTGGCGCTGGCGTGGGGCGTGTCGGGGGGGACGCTCGGAGGACTCCTGTGGGCGAGGCGGGCGGCCGCCCGGTCTACACGGGCGTCCGCGGTCGGCGGAGCCGGACCAGCGCCACCGCCTTGATGATCGCGGCCATGCCAGCCACGACGGCCGCGGCCACGGCGACCAGCGGGGTCGGGAGCGGCGCCGACAACGGAGGGGGCCGAAGATGATGCAGCAGAGCCCCGGCCGCCACGATCACAGCCAGGCCGAGATGGACTCCGACCTCGACTCGAGGGTCCCGGGGCCGCCGCCATGTCGCGACGGCGGCGACGAGGCCGGCCACGGCGGCCGACACCGACAGCAGCGACCAATGAAGGGTCCAGGCCCTGAGGAATCCCGAGCTGTCCCCGAACCTCGTCCACGGGAGAACGGATATCGCGACGACCGCGGCGAACGCGCCCACGACGACGGGGTCCGTTCGGGGTACCGGCGGGGGTGGTGGGGGAGCTTCGGCCCGAGACGCCGCGGAGTCTCGGAGGGTCTGGCCCAGGCACTCGGGACCGATCGTCTGCCCTCGAACCGGCGTGGCGCAGGCAAGGCACAACGGCAGTCCGCACGAGTCGCACGAGGCGATCCGGCCGACGGCGGGGTGATGGGCGCAGCGCGACGACCGCGACGCGATCTGATCGGTGTCGGTCTCCGCCACCGGGCAAGCGTACGCGGTTGACGGATCCGGCCGCCGCCCATAGGGTGCCCGCCCGTGGGCGCGCGTATCGCGGTGCTGGCATCCGGCTCCGGGACGAACCTTCAGGCGCTGCTGGACGATCCGGAGGTGGGCCCACAGATCGTGCTGACGGTGTCCGACAGGCCCGAAGCGAATGCCCTGGACCGGGCCCGAGCCGGAGGCGTGCCGGCGTTCGTGCTGGAGCCACGGGCGTACGAGAGCCGGGAAGCGCACGACCAGGCGCTGCTCGAGCTCCTGGAAGGGGAGCGCATCGACGCCGTCCTGTTCGCGGGGTACATGCGGATCCTGACGCCGGTCGTGGTCAAGCCGTTCGAGGGACGGTGGCTGAACGTGCATCCGTCGTTGCTTCCGGCCTTCCCTGGGGCTCACGCCGTTCGTGACGCGTTGGCGTGGGGGGCGAAGGTGACGGGAGTCACGATCCACTTCGTCGATTCGGAAGTCGATCACGGGCCCATCGTGTTCCAGGAAGCGGTGACCATGCTTCCGGACGACGACGAGGCCAGCCTGCTCGAGCGGCTGCACGAGGTGGAGCATCGACTGTACCCGCGGGCCGCGCGGCTCTTGGCCGAGGGCCGCCTCAAGATCGACGGACGGATCGTCCACGTGCTGGACGAAGCGGAACCATGACCGCGCGAACTCGGTCGCTTTCCGTTCGCCGGGCCCTGGTGGCCGTATCCAACAAGGATGGCGTGGTCGAGTTCGCCTCAGCTCTCACCGGGCTCGGGGTCGAGATCGTGTCAACCGGCAACACGGCGAAAGCGCTCGAGGCCGGCGGCGTCCCCGTCCGCCCGGTCGCGGAGGTCACCGGGTTTCCGGAGATGCTGGACGGACGGGTGAAGACGCTCCACCCGCGGATCCACGCCGCCATCCTGGCGGACAAGCGCAGGCCGGAGCATCTCGCCGAGCTTCGGGAGAACGGCATGGAGCCGTTCGACCTCGTGGTCGTCAACCTGTACCCGTTCCGGGAGGCGGTGGCCGGCGGCGCAGACGTCGACGAGGCCGTCGAGCAGATCGACATCGGCGGACCGGCCATGGTCCGGGCCGCGGCGAAGAACTTCGCCTCGGTCGCGGTGGTGGTCGACCCCGCGCGCTACCCGGTGGTCGTGGAGGAACTTCGAAGCGGCGGCGGGATCTCGCACGAGACCCGGGAGTCGCTGGCCAGGGAGGCGTTCGCCCACACCGCCGCCTACGACACGGCGATCGCGTCGTGGTTCGCCGGAGACGGCGGCGATCCGGCGGCCTTGCCGCCGGCCATCGTCCGAACGTTCCATTCGCTGTCATCCCTGCGGTACGGCGAGAACCCCCACCAGCGTGCCGCGCTGTACGGGACCGA
>JBHELE010000304.1:0-5758 GCA_046263235.1 Actinomycetota bacterium | reverse complement strand
GGCACTCGCAGCGGACGCTTGCCCAGCGCGTGCACGAACCGGCGGGCCACGGCGACCGCAGGCTCGTCGGTTCGCAGCCCGGTCACGACCTCCACGAGTGGCATCCGGTGAACCGGGTTGAAGAAATGCAGTCCGATCATTCGTCCCGGGCGCCGAAGCGCTGCGGCCAGGTCTGTGATCGAGAGCGACGACGTGGTGGATGCCATCAGCGCGTCGGGCGGCAGGACCTCTTCCGCCAGGCCGAGGGCGCGACGCTTCGGCTCCATCTCCTCCACGGTGGCCTCCACGAAGATCGAGCAGCCCGCCACGTCGTCGCGGTTCGTCGAAACGCGGGCGTCATCTCCTCCGAGCGACGCGGCGAGCTCCTCGGCCCGGCCATCGGATCCCGACTGCACGATCACGTCGAATCCGTTCTCCAGGCAGAGCCTCGCGATGCCACGGGCCATGACTCCCGTCCCGAACAACCCGACCCGGTCGCGCGCGGTCATCGACGCGGCACAGGGTACCCGCGAAGGCCTTGCCGGATGCGGGGCGGGCCGTACAGTGAACCGCGTGGATCGCCGTTCCGGTGCGGCCGGGTTGTTCGGGCCCGACTCTGCCTCCTGGCAGGTCAATCGGGAGACGACCGTGCTGTTCGGGGGGGCGCGGGCGCTCCTGATGCAGGCGGCGCACCCACTGGTGCTGGCCGGCGCTCGCCAGACGGGGTTCTACGAGCGGAACGCGTGGAAGCGGCTGGAGCGTACGCTTCGACTGCAGTTCGCCATCACGTTCGGGACGCGGCCCGAGGCGCTGGAGGCGGCGGATCGAATCAATCGCGTGCATGCGGAGATCCACGGCACCGATCCGGTGACCGGGCTTCGGTACGACGCGTGCGACCCGGAGCTGCTCCTGTGGGTGCACGCCTGCCTCGTGGATTCGTCGCTGTTGTTCGAGCGACTCACGGTGGGGCGTTTGGATGACGAAGGTCGCGAACGATTCCATCGGGAACAGATGGCCGGCGCCGAGCTTCTGGGCCTCGCGGCCGTCCGCATCCCACCGACCGTCGCGGCCCTGCGGGCGTACATCGACGACACCATCGCCAGCGGGGCGCTTCGGGTTACCCCCGACGCCATCCGCGTGGCCGACCTGATCCGACATCCCCCACGGGAGGTGCCGTGGCGCCCCGTCCTCCGTCAGATCGCCTGGTGGGCCTTCGCCACATTGCCGCCGCAACTCCGGCGCGACTACGGGGTGACGTGGAATCCGGTGAAGGAGCTTCGTCTGTGGGGAACCTTTCGAACCATGAAGCTGATCCGGCCGGCCCTGCCCGCCTCCATCCGGGAGGTCGTCCCGGCCCGGATGGCGGCCCGGCGAGTGGCCCAGGCGGCGTGACGCCACGGACGCTTCGGTGAGGCCGGGGCCGTGAGCCGGGCGTTCGCCTTCCTCGGCTCGGGCGAGTTCGAACCGTGGTCACACGAGGTGGACCGGTGGCTCCTCGCGCGGTCGGCCCGTCCGCAAGGTCCCGTGTTGATCCTTCCCACGGCGAGCGCGCCGGAAGGGGACGACGTCTTCGGCCGCTGGGGGGAGCGGGGGCGAACGCACTTCTCCGAGGCGGGCATTCCCGCCGAGGTCGTCCCGCTGAAGGGTCGCGCCGACGCCGACGATCCGGGGATCGTGCGAAGGATGGACCAGGCCGCTATGGTGTACTTCTCGGGCGGAAACCCCGTTCACCTCGTGACGACCCTGGACGGAACGGCGTTCTGGAAGGCCCTCGTGAGGCGACTCGACGAAGGACTGGCGTTCGCCGGGTGCAGCGCCGGTGTGTCGTTCCTCGGCGAGATGGCACCGGACTCGTCCGCGCCCGATCCTCGGGCGCGCGACATCTGGCGGCCGGCGATGGCGATGTTCCGCGGGGTCGTGTTCGGCCCACACTGGGACATGCTCGACACGTACGTCCCGGGGCTCGGCCAGGCGACCATCGACGCGATGCCGGCGGGCTCGCGCCTCCTGGCCATCGACGAGCGCACCGCGGTCGTCGGTGACGGAACCCGGTGGTCCGTGATCGGGACCGGGCTCGCCCGGTTGCTCGAGGGCGGTCGGTGGAAGCGGTGGGCCCCGGGGGAGACGTTCGAGGCGCGACTGCTCGATCCGGTCTCCGCTTGACCCAGCGCTTTCGATCCTCGAACCGGCCAAGGCTCAGGACTCGGCGGCCTCCCGGCGGGCACGGTCGAGGAGATCCTGGACCTCCGCGCGGCGGGCTCCGAACGGCGCAGCCGCGAGGTACGCCTCGAACGCGTCCACGGCGTCGGCGGGACGGTCCAACCCCTCCAGGAGGATCACGCCCTTGAAGTACAACGCCTCCGGATAGGTCGGCGCGTTCCGCAATGCATGCGATACCTCGGCCAGGCCGTCTTCCGGCTTCCCCGCCAGGTACAGGATGAACCCCAGCGAGGCGCGGGCCTCCGCGTTCTCGGGGTCGATCTCGAGCGCGGCGAGGTACTGCGCGATGGCCCCCTCGGCGTCGCCGGCGCGGGTGAGGTGATCGGCGAGATCGAGCCGAGCGGCGATGTCGTCGGGATGGGCTCGAACGCGTTCCCGGTAGAACGACAGCGCGTCTTGGGAACCGCCCGTGATGGGTTGGTCCGGCGCTCGATCTCTGAGCGCGCCGGCCAGGAACGGGACGGTCAGCGCGACCACCGCCGCCGCGACCGTGACGACGGCGGCCGCCCGGCGAGACGGGCCGCCATCTCGATGGTCCGCGCCGGTGGCCGGCCGGAGCTCCCTGAGGTCTGCCGCCAGCTCCCCGCTCCGGTCGCGGCCCTCGAGAGCCCGCAGCACGGCGACGGCCCGGGTCTCCGTCTCGGCCCTCAACGCTCGGTGGTCCTCGTCGGACAGGAGCCCGAAGGCACGATCGCGATCGAGATCGCGAAGCGCCTGCAGCAGCGAGGCGCGCTCGTCCTCCAGGGGATCGACCGGCACGAGGCCGTCGCTTCGCCGACCGAACGGCCACGCCACGCCGACGGCGGCGACCGCGGCCAGCGCGGCGGCGGCGATCACCACGACGATGCTCACGGTCCGGTCACCGCGTCGCCCATGCTCAGTCCGGATCGCCTTCGGCGAGGGCCCGCTCCAGGAGCCGCCGGTCGCCGTCCGACACGGACGAGGCCGGGTGGGCGGCGTCAGCCGGGTGAGTGGGGACCGTTCGGCCCATCGTCCACCTGCGCACGGCCGCGACGGCCACCACGCCGCCCGCCACGAACAGCACCACGGGCACCAGCCAGACGATCAGCGTTGCCCCCGAGCGGGGAGGTGACAGCAAGATCCAGTCGCCGTATCGCCCGACGAACCACTGCCGCACTCGTTCGGGCGTCCATCCCGCCCGAAGCTGCCGGGCGATCGTGTCTCGCATCTCCCGGGCCAGCGGCGACGGCGAGTCCGCCACCGACAGGTCCTGGCACACCGGGCATCGTAACGCCGACGCCACCTCGTCCACGCGGCCCTGGAGGGTGCGGGGCTCCTGGGGTCGGGTCAGGGCAACGACCGTGAGGGCGGCCGCCGCGACGACGAACATCACCGCCAGGAGCGTCCAGACGCCGAGCCTTCCGCGACCAGCCTGGCCGGTGGTGGACGGAGCCGTCACGATGGGGACCCCCCTCGTAGGAGCGCCGAGATCTGTTCGGCGAGCATCTCGTACGACACGGGGCCGTAGGACTTCGCCGCGACCACGCCGTCGGGACCGATGAAGAACGTCTCCGGGACGCCCGTGACCCCATAGGCGAGGGCGGTACGGGGGCCATCATCGGCGACGAGCGGCCAGTCGCCGCCGAGCTCGCGGCGGAAGGCCAGCGCCTTGTCGACGGAGTCCTGATACGACACGCCCAGAACGACCACGCCGTGCTCGCGGTATCGCTCCCACGCGGCCGCCAGGTCGTCGTGTTCGTCGCGGCACGGGCCGCACCAGGAGGCCCAGAAATTGATCACGACGACCTGCCCGCGGAGGGATCGCAGCGCCACGTCGCCGGGCCCGTCGATGCGAGACAACCGGAACGGCGGCGCGGGGCGACCGATCAGCGGCGACCGAACCAGGGCGGGGTCGTTGACGAGCCCGAAGGCGAGGACCGCGGTCAACGTGGCGACGCCCGCGAGCACCGCTCCGATCACGAACCATCGCGTCCGGCGCACCCGGCGGGCTCGCGGCGCGAGCCCGGACGGATGAGCCAGGGGGATCGACTCCGGGCCGGGGACGGCGTCGTCAGCCATGTCCATCGGCCGTTCGCGTGGCCGCCGCGGCCGCCGGGACGGCCGGCATGACCGCGGGGGGGACGAAGGCCGTCGCGCCCGGCGGGGCCTCGCGCCGCCGCGGCGGCCACGCCGCGACGATCCCGCCGATGGCCACGAGGAACCCGCCGACCCACAGCCACATCACGCCCGGATTGACGAAGAACCGAAACGTCGCCCGGCCTCCGGCCTCGAACCCGATGACCGACGCGTACAGATCGTGGAACGCCCCGTACCGGATGGACGGCGTCCCGATGGGATCGACCGAGGCGGGATACCGGTTGAGCGACGGCGTGACCAGGCCCGCCGCCCGGCCGTCCCGCGACACCTGGACGTCGGCGATGAAGACGTCGCGGTGCTCCTGCTGTTCGAACCGGGCCCCGCGATACGTGAGGACGTAGCCCGCGAACTCCGCTCGCTCGCCCGGAGCCAGCGTGGCCTCGCTCTGCGACGCGAGGGCGGAGGAGGCCGTGACCGCGATGGCGGCGACCCCGATTCCCAGGTGAGCGATCAGCCCGCCGTACAGGCGGCGGTTTCGACCGATCGCCTCCGGCGCGGCGATCCACGGCGACCGGCGGGCGGCCCGCGCGTATGCCCGCACGCCCCGGACGATCTCGGCCCCGTTCGCGGCCAGGACGAAACCCGCCAACCCGAAGGCTGCCGCGGCCGGAACGCTGCTGATCCGGCCGGCGGCGAGGGCCACGACGACCGCCGCCACCGCGGCGGCCGGCACGACCAATCTTCGTCCCACCTGCTCCGGCTTCGATCGGCGCCACGCCAGCAGCGGGCCCACCCCCATGAGGAACAGCAGCACCAGAAGCAGCGGACCGGTGGTCGAGCCGAAGTAGGGCCCGCCCACCGTGACCTGCCGGTCGGTCAGCGCTTCGACCACCAACGGGAAGATCGTGCCGATGAGAACGACCAGCGTCAGCGAGACCAAGACCACGTTGTTGCCGAGGAACGAGGCTTCGCGCGACAGCGCCGATTCGAACCGACCCTCGGATCGAAGCCGCCACGACCGCATGGCGATGAGACCGAACCCCGCGATCAGGATGGCGGCCAGGAACCCCAGGTACAGAGGTCCGACGATGGACCGCGCGAAGGCGTGGACCGACGACAGGATGCTGCCACGGGTCAGGAAGGTCCCGAACGTCGTGAGCGCGAACGCCCCGACGATCAGCGACAGGTTCCAGACTTTCAACATTCCACGCCGCTCCTGGATCATCACCGAATGCAGGAACGCGGTGGCGGCCAGCCACGGCAACACCGCGACGTTCTCCACCGGGTCCCACGCCCAGTACCCACCCCACCCGAGCACGCCGTACGACCACAGCGCTCCCAGGACGAGCCCAATGGTGAGGAAGATCCACGCCGTCAGCGTCCACCGACGGGTGACCCGGATCCAGCGGTCGGACAGGTTGCCCGTGATGAGCGCGGCGATCGCGAAGGCGAACGGGACGGTGAACCCGATGAAGCCCAGATAGAGCATCGGCGGATGGGC
>JBHELE010000303.1:0-4490 GCA_046263235.1 Actinomycetota bacterium | reverse complement strand
TACCAGGGGACGGTCACGTGTTCGGCCCACGCGCCGTCGTAGTGGATGCCGAAGACCTGAGGGTTGCGGCAGTCCTCCACCATCGCCGCGGCGCACCGGTCGCACGCGTGGCACCCCTTCCCTGCCATCAGCGCCACACGGTCTCCGGGCCGCCATCCGAAGACCTCGGACCCCATGGCCGCGATGACGCCCGACGCCTCGTGACCCATGGTCACCGGCGGCGGGACCGGCAGTGGCATCTCCCCGTGGATGAAGTGCAGGTCGGACGCGCAGATCCCGCAGGCATCGACCCGGACCACCACCTCGTTCGGTCCGGGCTCCGGGTCGGGCACGTCCGTGACCTCGATGCGCTTGCCGGGACCGAAGAACCGTGCGGCCTTCACGGAGGCGGAGTGTACCTGCGCACCGACCCCCGACCTTCGGATACCCTCCGCCGCGCGGCGCATGACGCGCCACCGCCGACGCGCAAGGGAGGCACCCATGGAGCTCGCCGGGAAGGTCGTCGTCATCACCGGAGCATCACGGGGGATCGGAGCGGATCTCGCCCGCGGCTTTGCCGAGGCCGGGTCCCGCGTGGCGCTGTGCGCTCGGTCGACGGATCAGCTCGAGGAGGTCGCGGAAAGCGTTCGATCCCTCGGAGCCGAGGCGGTCGTGGTGCCGCTGGACGTGGAGGATCGAACGTCGATCCAGACCGCGGTCGAGCGCGTTCGACGGGACCTCGGTCCCATCGACGTCCTGGTGAACAACGCCGGGGTGGACAAGGTGTGGTCGTTCGCCGACATCGCGGTCGACGACATCGAATGGATCGTGCGGGTGAACCTGCTGGGGTTGCTTCTCACCACCCGGCTTGTCGTCCCGCACATGGTCGAACGCGGCCGGGGCCACGTCGTCAACATGTCCTCGGCCGCGGGGCTGGCGCCCGTCCCGTACGGCACCGTCTACTCGGCCACCAAACACGCCGTGGTCGGCTTCTCCCGGTCGCTCCGGATCGAGCTGGCGTCCCGGGGCGTCGCGGTGTCGGTGGTGTGCCCGGGGTACGTGGTCGGTGAGGGCATGTTCGCCGACAGTGGCCAGGAGGCCCCCAGGGCGGCCGGCGCGGTGACCGTGGGGGAGGTCACGGCGGCGACGCTGGCGTGCGTGCGGAAGAACAAGCCGGAGGTCGTGGTGGCGCCGGTCACGAACCGGGTCGCGGACCTGGCCGTGGCGATCTCGCCGTCGGCGTTCGCCGCCGGCATGCGACGAACCGGCGTGGTCGACTTCTACCGCCGGTGGGCGGAGCGAAACGCCGCGGATGCCGGGTCGCGGACGTGAGGCTCGGCTGACCGTGGCGGCCCGGTCACGCCGACGACGCCAGTGCCAGCCACAGACCGTACAGGCCGAGCACGGCCACCCCGACCGGCCGCCACGTTCGGCCCGTCGCCAGCATCACCGCCGCCACCAGCGCGTAGATCACCGTGACGGCCAGAAACGCGTACGAGGCCGCGGCGTCAACGAGGAGCGGCCGCACCACCGCCGCGGCACCCGGCGCCGCCGTGCAGAAGCAGGCCATGGCCTCGAGGGGATCGGCCCCATCGGTCGGCGTTGATCGCGCCGCGAGCGCTCCCCGCACGACCAGTCGCGCGATCGCCGCGGGCGCCATCATGGCCGCTCCGACGAACCCCGCCAGGAGCGTCGATCGATCCAAGACGCCGTCGCCGCCTGCCACCACGGCCCACGCCCCCGCCAGGCCCAGCGCGGCCCCGGCGATGATCCGATTCGGCCGGAACGCCGTGTCCGGCCGCGGGCGGGGCTCGTTCGTCGGCGCCGAGCCCTCGCCGCCGGCCGTGGCGTCGGTGTCCGCCAGCACGGCGTAGGCGGCGTACACGACGAGGAGGCCCAACCCCTCGAGCCTGGAGATCTCCTGGTCGGCGACGGCGAAGGCGGCGGCGATGAGCGCCGCGGCCGGCAGGAGCACGCTGCCCGACGATGTCCTGAACGAACGAGCCCGGGGCACCAGCAGCGCCGTGCCGAACCCGAGGGCCAGGAAGACCAGGGCGACCCCGAACGCGACGCCCGCGGCCGTCGATGTGTCCGCCACGGCCGACGCGACCGCCACGACGGCCAGGCCTTCGATCGAGAGGCCCGGCAGGACCGTCGCCGCCCCGGCGGGCGCGGAGTCGAGTCTTATCAGCGCCGCGCCGGCCCACAGGAGCGCCGCCCCCCCGAGCAGGAACGCCACCGCCGCCATCACGGCGAGCGGCGTCGCGGATCGAATCCGCGGTGGTCTGGGGGGGGACGGATCAGTGGTCGCTCGCGCCGCTGAAGTTGAAGCCCGAGATGTACAGGGCCGGGACCCGCGACGCGGCGAAGAACAGCTCGCTGGCGAGCTCTGAGTCCCGCCCGATGGACCGGACGTTGGACAGGGCTTCGAGGATCGACTGGGTGAACCGAAGGTTCTTCACCGCGTGGGCTACCCGGCCGTCTTCGATGAGCCAGGTCCCATCGCGTGTCATGCCCGTGATGGACGTCTCCATCGGGTTCACGATGTTCGAGTAATGGAACCGCGTCACCAGCAGGCCCCGCTCCGTCGACCGGATCATCTCCTCGACCGTCGCCGCCCCCGGCTCGAGGAACAGGTTCAGCGGGAACGGCCCCTCCGGGTTGGGCGGGGGCAGGGCATGGCCGGTCGACTCGACGCCGGCCAGCCTGGCGCTCCGCCGGTCGTGCACCCCGGTGCGGAAGACCCCGTTCTCGATCAGCACGACGCGCCGCCTCGGCGTTCCCTCGAAGTCGAACGGCATGCCGATCGTGAGCGATGACACGGCGTCGTCGTAGATCGTGATGTCGTCGGCGGAGACCTGCTGGCCCTCCCGCCCGCTGAACGGTGAGCGGCCTTCCGCGATGGCCCGGCCCCCGAACCCGACGTACGCGAGGAAGCTCACGAGCGTCGTGACCGCCAGGGGTTCCAGGACCACGTCGTACCTTCCCGGGGGAAGATCCTGCAGCCGCTGGCTCCGGCGCGCCTTGTCGAAAGCGCGCGCGCCAACCGCCGGCGCGTCGATCTCCTCGAACCGCGACGCGGCCACCTCCGCGGCGCCGGCCCCCCCGTCGCCGCCGGACACGACCGTCGTGACCGTGCTCTGGGTCGACGGCGAGTAGCAGAACTGCCCTTCGGTGTTGGCGACCGCGACCTCGACGGCGTTCGTCTCCAGCGCCCCCGCTGCGTGGAATCCCGCGCCGACCTGGCCGATCAGCGCAGCGACCGCCTCGGCCCGCTCGGTTGGTGTGACCGCCGCCGTCGCATCGTCGAAGCGGCCCCCGTCGTACACCTCATCCGGCGGGGCCAGGCCGGGAAACGACGGATCCGGCGCGGCCACCTTCGCCATGTCCAGCGCGTTCGCCGCGGCGGCCCGAGCGCCCTCCTTCGAGAAGTCGTTGGTGGCGGCGACGCCGACCCGCCCCTCGCTGACCGCGCGGACCCGGATCCCGGTGTCCTCGCGCGAAGTGCTCTGGTGGATGTAGGAGTCGGCGAACCGGGTCAGCCCGCCCCATTCGTGCATGAACAGGAGCTCCACGCCGTCGGCCCCGGGCAGGTCGAGCGCGGCTTCCGCGACCGTTCGGACGTCCTCTGGGCCGATCACATCGGGCACGGTTGGCCCTTCGGTCCTGCGGTCATCGCACACCCACCTGCACGTTCCGAAATCTTGCCGGGGGAGTCCCGTGTCCCACTCTCGCCACCTGTCCCGGTTGACCCTTGCCGCAGTTCGGCGTCCCCCACACCACCCAGTCGTCCCGGCCGCCTACCGCGTCGCACGACCGCCAGAACTCCGTGGTGATGCCGGTGTAGTTCGGGTTGCGGTACAGCTCGGTCAGCCGGCCGTCCTTGATTCGCCACGCCGCCTCGCACCCGAACTGGAAGTTGACCCGCTTGTCGTCGATGGACCACGACTGGTTCGTGGTCATGAAGATCCCGTCGGTCGTGTCGCCGATGATCTCGTCGAGCGTCCCCTCGCCGGGCTCCAGGCTGATGTTCGTCATTCGGATCAGTGGGAGGTTCTGCCACCCGTCCGCACGCATCGCGCCCGTCGAGGAGGCGTCACCGACCATGGCGGCGGTCTCACGGCTGGAGATGAAGTTTCGGAATACACCGTTCTCCACCACCGGGACCCGCTGGGCCGGCACGCCCTCGTCGTCGTACCCGAACGAGCCGAGCCCGCCGGGGAGCGTCGCGTCGGCCGTGATCGTGACTTTGTCGCTGCCGTACCGAAGCCTCCCCCGGTCGTCCGGCGAGATGAACGACGTGCCGGCGTACGCCTCCTCCATGCGCAGGACCCGGTCGAGCTCGATGGGATGCCCGACCGACTCGTGGACCTGCAGGACGACCTGTGACGAGTCCAGGACGAGCGTGGTGACCTCGCTGGGGCATTCGTTCGCCGACAGGAGCTCGACGGCCTCCGTGGCGATGCGTTCGGACTCGTCGGCGAAGGGGATGCCCCGGATGTGCTCATAGC
>JBHELE010000302.1:0-4124 GCA_046263235.1 Actinomycetota bacterium | reverse complement strand
TTCAACGTGCTGATGGAGCTCGCCGCGGCCCCCGATGGCTCGCTGCCACTCTCCGAGCTGGCCAAGCGGCTCCTCCGCTCGCCGCCCAACATGACGACGCTGATGGACCGGTTGGAGGAGGACGGATGGGTTCGGCGCGTTCGGACCGGATCCGACCGGCGGATCGTGCTGGCCGAGCTCACCAAGGAGGGATGGGACGCCCTGGCCGGGGCCGCCCCGCTCGTCTTCGCCACGGAGAAGCGCCTGCTGGCCTGCCTGTCCGAAGGGCGTCGCCGGGAGCTGGCCCGGACGCTGGATAGGATTTCGTCGGCCGGTGTCGAATCGCGCCACTCGCGTTCGTCGTATTGACTAGGAGGACCGGCCGAACCGGCGGCCGGTCTCGTCGTCACGAAGGGGGAGGTATCGGATGGGAGCACCCGTCGTTCACTTCGAGCTCGCCGGTCCCGATCACGCGGCGTCGGCGAAGTTCTACGCGGACCTGTTCGGATGGGAGATCACGTCGTCCCAGCCGGAGCTGTTCTACACGACCATCGACACGCACGGCGGTGACGGGATCAACGGCGGGTTCGGGTCGCCACCGAACGGCGCGTCCTACGTCACGGTGTACGCGGCGGTTCCGGACCTTCGGGCCACGCTGGACCACGCGGAGTCCCTGGGCGCGAAGATCCTCATGGACATCACGGAGATCCCGAACGTCGTGACGATGGCCATGATCAGCGACCCCGCCGGGAACGCGTTCGGCCTGATCAAGGATCCCGGCGAGGCACAGCAGTCCGGCCCCGGCCCCTCCCAGGGCGACGGTGCCGCGGTCGACTGGTTCGACATCCTCGGGCCCGACGGCGACGCCCTGCGGTCGTTCTACGGCAACTTGTTCGGGTGGTCGTTCGAGCAGTACGGGACGGGAGGGCCGCCGTACTGGACGATCGACACCGGCGCGGGAAGCGGGTCGGCCGGCGGGGTGGGGCAGTCACAGGACGGCCAGGCCCAGCTCAACGTCTACGCGCACGTCGACGACGTGCAGAAGTACGTGGAGCAGGCCGAGGCGGCCGGCGGGACCACCCTCGTGCCACCCACCAAGGCCACGGACACGCTGACCTTCGGCATCATCTCGGAGCCGAAGGGGACGCGGTTCGGGCTGTACACGCCGGCGTAGGGGCCCTACCTCGACGGAACCGGCGTCCCGGCGGACGACCGACGTCGAACCCACTCGACGAACTCGTCCGCCGGCACCGCCGGCGTCCACAGGAACCCCTGGGCGAACAGGCATCCCTTCGACGCCAGGAAGCGGCGCTGCGCCTCGGTCTCCACCCCCTCGGCCAGCGGCTCCATCCCCAGGCTGAGGGCGAGATGGATCACCGCGTTCGCCATCTTCATGGCCTGGGGGTCATCCGGGATCGCCGCGATGAACGAACGGTCCAGCTTCAGCACGTCGACCGGAAGCGAGGCCAGCCTCGACAGCGACGAGTAGCCCGTGCCGAAGTCGTCGATGGCGATGCGGACGCCCAGGCTGGACAGCTCCCGGACGACCACCGACGTCCGGTCCGGATCCGTGGTGGCGACGGACTCCGTGATCTCCGCGACCACCGATGACGGCGGGATGCCATACGCGTCCAGGTACGCGTCCACGTGCGTGGCGAAGTTCCGCTGCCACAGCTGCCGCACCGAGAGGTTGAAGCCCACCGACAGGTCCAGCCCGGCATCGCGCCAGTCCCGGGCCTGGCGACACATCTTCGCAAGCACCCAGTCGCCGATCCGGGTGATGAACCCGAGCTCCTCGGCGATGGGGATGAACTCGGCGGGGGGGACTAGCGTCCCGTCGGGCCGCCGCCACCGGAGCAGGGCCTCCGCGCCGACCACGCGGCCGTCCGACAGGTCCACGACCGGCTGGTAGTGCAGGGCCCACTGGTCCTCGACCTCGGTGGCCCGGCGGAGCGCCGTGACGCGGGCCAGCCGATCTCCCGCCTCGTCCGACGCTGGCGCGAACAGCGCGTACCCGCCGGGGCCGGACTTCTTGCTTCGGTACATGGCCGAGTCGGCCGTTCGAAGCAGCGTGGGCGCGTCGGTCCCGTGAGCGGGGAACAGGCTGGCCCCGATGCTCGCCGAGAGATACAGGTCGTTCCCCATGGCCGGGAACGGCCGGGCCAGCTCCCGGTGGATTCGACCGGCCACGGCCTCGGCCACCTCCGACGGAGCCGGTCCGTCTGCCGGCCCCCGTTCGAGGTCTGCCAGGAGGATCAGGAACTCGTCGCCGCCCTGCCGGCCGACGAGGTCCGTGTCGCGCACAGCCATGCGCAGGCGGCCGACCATCTGCTTCAGCACCTCGTCGCCGACGGTGTGCCCGAGGCTGTCGTTGACGAGCTTGAAGTTGTCCAGGTCGAGGTACAGCACGGCGACCGCGGAGGCACCGCGGCGGGACCGGGCCAGGGCCAGCTCCAGGGTCTCTTCGAACATCGCGCGGTTGGGAAGGCCGGTCAGCGGGTCGTGGTACGCCAGGAACCACGCGCGTTCCTGGGCCTGCTTGAGCTCGGTGACGTCGAACATGATCCCCTGGATCACCTTGCGGCGGCCGGGCTCCTGCTCGAGCATCACCACGTCGTCGCGGACCCACACCACACGGCCGTCGGGCCGGATCATTCGGTACTCCGAGCTGGAGGGCTCTCCCCGCCTGATCGCGTCGCGGTATGTCTGCATCACGCGGTCCCGGTCGTCGGGATGAACGTGCTTGTCCCACAGCTTCGGGTCCGAGATGTACTCATCGGGCGACAGCCCCAGCATCGACTCGATCTGCGGGCTCACGTACATCGTGCGGTCCCCTTCGTTCGGCAGGTCGATGTACACGACCGCCGGGACTTGTTCGACCAGCGCCCGGTACTTCGCCTCGGTCTCCCGGAGGCGCCGCACGGCGTCGTTTCGATCGGTGATGTCGCGGAGCACGACGAGCTCTCCCGAGGAGCGGCCGTCCCCGTCGGGCAGGGGGAGGATCGTGACCTCGTAGTCGTGTGCCCCGTTCGGCTGGGCCAGGCTGACCTCGCCATGGACCTCGGCGTCGCGCGACGCGCCGTGCAGGAGCGGTCCGAGCGGGGGGAACACGAGATGGGCGGGACGCCCGACGGCCTGCGCCGTGGTCGCCCGGAGCGTTCGCTGCGCCGCCGGGTTCAGCTCGACCACCCGGCGGTACGCGTCCAACACCACGACGGCGTCGGCCATCGTGTCCAGCGCCACCCGCCGGGCCTCCGGGGCCAGCTCGACGAGGCGCAGGCGGAAGATGCCCCACACCAGCACCATCCCCGCCAGCAGGAACCCGAACGGCGTCGTGTCCATCCGGCCGAAGTCGCCGACGTCGAACACGTACAGGACGTTGAGGAGCCACGGCACCAGGAGCGCGACGATGAGGACGCGCGCCGGCCGCTCGTACGGCGATGCCGTTCGCGCCAGCGTGACGACGAACAGCGCGGTCGCCCCCAGCATCAGAACGTACGTGTAGGCCACGTGGGCCCACCCGACCGGACCGAACGCGATGACGGGAAGGTGGTCGGCGGTGGGTCCGTCCGGATAGACGTGGACGAGGTCGTGGGTCGTGGGGCCGGCGAGCAGGGCCAGGACGATCAACGGCTCCACGGCGAGGACCGCGAACACCCGCTTCGTGAGCCGGTGGCCCCGTCCCATGTATTGCAGGGTGAAGGCGAGCCACGTGATGGGCAGGAGGCACACGCCGACGTACTTGACGTCGCCCCAGAGCTGACGGACCTCGGGCGAGGGGCTGTTCAGCTCGAGCGCGTAGGTGAGGCTGTACAGCGCTCCGGCCAAGAGCATGAGCGCGAGGCTGGCCCATCCTGATGTTCCCCTGCGCACCCACACATACCCGGCCGCGGTCGTGAACGCGATCGCGGCCAGCACGAGGGCCAGAGCCGGGACGGAGAGCGTGAGCCCGAGGGGGAAGGCCGAGGCGGAGATGGTCACCCCCTGGTCACCTGTCGGTCACCTGTCACCCGCTTTCCGACGTGCGTCGAGACGGCGGGCAAGACTGGATTATCGGGGGGCGTGACGAAACTGGGAATGGTGTTCGGCCAGTCGTAGCCCTCCGGCGGAGGTCGGTTTTTGCCCTAGGCTGCGTGCCGGGCGCC
>JBHELE010000301.1:0-3319 GCA_046263235.1 Actinomycetota bacterium | reverse complement strand
CCGGTACCCCGCCTCGGCCAGGGCGGGCAGTTGGTGGCGCCAGGAGAACCACAGCTCGGGAAAACCATGACAGAGCACGACGAGCGGCCCGGAACCCTGCTCGGCGACGTGCAACGAGATGCCGTTGGTCGCGATGGTCCGATGAACGAGATCGGGCATCACCAGGGATGCCGCGCGCCCGGCTCGATGAGCTTCTCGTGGAGATCCCACTGGCGGCGCACCCGCATGCCGACACGTTCGTACACGCGGACGGCCCCCGCTTCGTTCTCGCTGTCGACGTTCAGCAGGACCCGGTCGGCCCCCCGGCGGCGGAATTCCGAGAACGCGTGGCGAAGCAGGAACGACCCGATGCCGCGTCCACGCCACCCCGGCAGCACGGCCAGCTCGTTGACCCATCCCTGATCCTCCCGGTCGACCCCGATCACGGCCCCGACGACCCGACCTCCGTCGGCGGCGAGGTAGCACAGCTCTGGCTCGAACCGGTCCGTCTTCAGGTTCGCCGTCCATTCGTCGAACCGGGCCTCGTGATGGCCCCACTGCCCCCGAAAGGACTCCTGCAGCACCTCGAACAGCGTCCGCTCGTCCTGCTCGGCGACGAAGGGGCGCCCCTCGATCCCCCGTGGCGGGAGGGGCCGGTCGGCCGCCCCGGCATCGATCTCCATGTGGAAGAAGGACCGCACCGGACGAAACCCCTTTCGGCCGAGCAACGACGCGCCCGCCCGGTCGCTCGCCGCGGTCGCCGTCCGGAGGCGAACCGGTCTTTCCACGCGCTCGGCCTGGTTGCCGGCGCGGGCCTCCTGCCACGAGATCAGGGCCGACCCGATCCCGCGCCCGCGGTGGTCGGGATGCACCACGCCGAAGGCCTCGACGATCTCCGGGACGTCCTCGTCGAACGCCTGGCCGTACACGACCACCTCGCCGGCCTTATCGCGAGCGACGACGGTGTCGGTGGCGAGATCGAACCGGATCCGTTCCCATTCGCCCCGCAGGAAGTCCTCCTGGAAGACGGGCTCCCCGAAGTCGACCCGGTCAACGGCGGCCATCAGCCCGGCGACGCCCGGAAGGTCGCCGGGAGTCGCCGGCGTGGGGACGTAGCCGGTGGGAAACGGGATCCTCTGGTCGGTCACGACCCGAGCATCGCACGTCCGCCGGAATAGACTCCCGGCGTGCGAGCGCTTCGGCGAATCACGGTGACGCTCGTCGTGCTGGCGGGATTGTTCGTCGCGGCGGACTTCGGAACGCGCTCGCTGGCCCAGGCCCAGGCGGCGACCTCGTTGCAGGCTGCCCTGGAGCTCTCGAAGCGACCGTCTGTCTCGCTGGGGGGCTTCCCCTTCCTCCTTCACGCCATCGAGGGCCGCCTCGACGAGGTCGTGTTGAGCGGCGCCAACCTGTCGGCCGGCGGCCAGGATCTCCGCCGGGTTCGCCTCACCTTGCGCGATGTTGGGTTCTCGGCTTCGGCCCTCGTCCTCGGTCGCGAGACAACCGTGCGATTCCGGTCCAGTCGCGGCACGGCGGAGATGACCGGTGCCGACGTCACCGCCGCCCTGCGCCGGGCCGACATCGACGCGGACGTGCGGCTCCGCGGAGGGCTCGCCCACGTGAGCGTCGCCGGGCTCCCCAGGGTCCGGGTCACGGTCGGGCTGGAAGGGAACGACCTCGTGCTGCGGGCCGCGGACATACCCCTCCCGGTCGACCTGCGGGTCGATCTGAGCGACCTGATCCCGGACATCCAATGCACGGACATCCACATCGAGGGGGCGATGGCCGTTCTCGAGTTCACGGTGACCCGATCGCGCCTCGACCTCTGACATGGACCCCCGGATCGGAACGGAGCTCGCCGGCTACCGCATCGAGGAGTTGCTCGGCCGGGGCGGCATGAGCGTCGTGTACCTCGCCACCGACCTCGATCTGGAACGCAAGGTGGCCCTGAAGATCCTCGGGCCGGAGCTGGCCCAGGAGCGAGGGTTTCGAGACCGGTTCATCCGCGAATCGAGGCTCGCCGCATCGCTCGATCATCCGAACGTCGTTCCGGTGTTCGAGGCCGGGCACGCGGAGGACGTGCTGTTCATCTCGATGCGCTACGTGCGCGGCACCGACCTGCGGCGAGTGATCGAGGCCGAAGGCCGCCTGGAGCCCCATCGCGTGGTGGAGATCGTCCGCCAGGTCGCTTCGGCGCTCGACGTCGCGCATCGTCAGGGCCTGGTGCACCGCGACGTGAAGCCGGCCAACGTGCTCATCGCGGCGAGAGACGACCCGGACGCGCCCGAACACGTGTACCTGTCGGACTTCGGAGTGACGAAGCGGCGACTGTCCGCGGGCGGGCTCACCGCCACCGGCCAGCTGGTCGGCACGGTCGACTACGTCGCGCCCGAGCAGATCAAGGGTGAGCCCATCGACGGCCGCGCCGACGTGTACTCGCTGGGGTGTATGACGTTCCAGTGTCTGACCGGCCGCACCCCGTTCGAACGCGACACCGAGGTGGCCGTTCTATGGGCCCAAGTCCAGACGCCTCCGCCCTCTGCCGTCGAGCTTCGGGCCGATCTTCCCGCCGCCGTAGACGGGGTATTGCGGCGAGCGATGGCCAAGTCGCCGGACGAACGACCCCAGACGGCCGGCGCGTTCGCCCGGGACCTGGCCCCGGCGGCCAGAGGCGTCGCGGGGCCCGAGGCCCCTGCCGACCGAACGAGGAAGCCGGCCCCGCGTCCTCGGCGGGGGATCGTGGCGATGGCGGTGGCGCTCTCGGTGGTGCTGATCGCCGCCGGCGTGACCCTCGCGCTGACCCGTGGTGGTGGTGGACCGGCAGCGGTCACGACTCCCGGCCCGACGACGACGATCACCGGAAACCTGTACCGCATCGACCTTCGGGCCGCCCGGCTCGTCCAGGGAGTCACGATTCCGGCGGGCAGTCATTCGTCTGGGGGGCAGGGTTCCGTCGCCGTCGGCCAGGGCTTCGTGTGGGCCGCCTCGCGGACGGGGCTGGTGAAGTTGAACGCACAAGGGACCGTGCTCGCGACGATCGCCGGGGTCCCGGCGTTGTTCGGGACGGTGGCCGCCGGGGATGAGGGCGTGTGGGTCGCGGCCGGGCAATTCAGGCCCGACGTCCTTCGAGTGACCCACGTTGATCCCACGACCAACCGAATCGTCGGCGAGATGGAGCTTCCGGGCGGAGAGGTCTCGGGCGGCGCGGCGCTGGTGTTGTCCGGGACGCCGGTCGCGGTGGGCGAGGGAACGGCGTGGGTGGCGGATCACCCGAGAAGCCGTGTGGTACGGATCGATCCCCGAACGAACCGCGTCGTGGCACGAATCACTGTGCCGGCCG
>JBHELE010000300.1:0-4431 GCA_046263235.1 Actinomycetota bacterium | reverse complement strand
GGTCTACCGCGTGTCGAAGGACCTCCGGGTGGGGGACCTCCAGAGGTACGGGCGGGAGGCTCGCCGGGGCGCGGTTCGAGCCGGCTCGTACTGGATCCCCCTGGCCCAGCCTCAGAAGCGGTGGATCCAGGCGCTCCTCGGTGAGGACACCTATGTTCCGTTCCCGTACTTCTACGACGTCACGGCGTGGTCGAATCCATTGCTGATGAACCTCGACGCGGCCTTCTCCGCGTCGAAGCTCGCGCCGAAGGCGCAACGGGTCACGACCGCGCCGGCAGGCGGAATCCGAGGGAACGTCGCCCGAGCTTCGTTCTTCTCCTTCCCCGGCGCCACCGGGCGTGCGGTCGCGGCCGCCCTCGACCTCGCCAGAGGCGGCGTCCGCGTGCTCCGGTTGCGCCGCTCGGCCTCGGTTCGCTCCGCCAAGCTCCCGGCGGGGACGTTCCTGGTCCCGGCCGGCGGGGAGGCGGCCATCGAGGTCGAGGACGTCGCCCGGCGGCACCGCCTCCTGGCGAACGCCAGGTCGGGCCCGGTCCCTCCAGGCGATCCGGTGGACAGACCGAAGGTCGCGGTGTACGCCCCTCCCACCGCGTCCCCGGCGGTGGGCGGCGAGTCGCTGGGCCATCTTCGCTTCCTGCTGGAACGGGTGTGGCGCGTGCCGTACACCCCGATGACGGGAGCCGAGGTCACGGCCGGCGCGCTGTCGGCCGGCCAGTACGACGTGTTCATCGTTCCGGGCGTGGAGACGCTCGACCTGGCCGCGGCGGGCCAGCAGATCCGGTCGTGGATCGAGGGCGGCGGCGTCTACGTCGGGACGGCGAGGCCCGGCGACACGGGCGGGACCCCGTACGCCGTGGCGAACGGCTACACGTCCTCGTCGATGGCCGACGCCGATGGCATGCAGATCCCCGGGTCGCTGTTTCGCGTCGACCTGGGCGGCTCCAGCCCGCTCACGCTGGGCGCGCCTTCCTTCGTGTACTGGTTTCACCTGGGCGAGAGCGTGCTCACCCGGTCGGCCACCGGCCTCAACGCCGGCGTGTATCCGAAGAAAGCCCCGGACTTCTGGTTCTCCGGCTACGCGAAGGGGCAGGGCGTGCTGGAGGGCTCGGCGGCGCTGGTGGACGAACGGCTCGGCGCGGGGCACGTCGTCCTGTTCTCCGGGGAGCCGAACTACCGCGCGTTCACGGAGGGCAGCGCTTTCCTCCTGGCCAACGCGCTGGCCTACCCGGCCGAAACGCAGACGCAGGGCGTCGACGTGGGATCTGCACAGGCCCTGCCGGCGGTTCGAACGGCCATGCGAAGCGCCCGAGCGCCGTTCGGACCGGGCCGGCCGATACAGCTGGAGGTTCCGACGTGGCAGGCCGCTGCCGCCCTGGCGGTGACCCGGCGTTTCGAACCGGCGGCGTGGGTCGAGCGAGGTGCCGGAGGGACCGTGATCGTCATCGCCAATCCCGCGGGCCTGGACGTGGAGCGGCACCCGTTTTCCGCTCGGCGCCTGCCGGCGCTGTGGGCCGCCGGGGTCGAGGTCCGCGCCGCGATCCTGTAGTCAGCTCGTCGCCGTCCAGCCCTCCGGCGTCGGCACGTTGAAAGACCAGCGTCTCCTGCGTCGACCGGGCCACCGCCATCACGACGGGCTCGTCCCCCGCGTTCTGCTCCACGTGGACGACCTGCGGCGGCACCCAGACGAAATCGCCCGCCGAGGCGTCCTGCACGTCGTCCAGCCCGTCGCCCGTGTAGAAGCGAGCCCGGCCCGAGATGATGTAGATGCCGCTCTCGGCTTCCCCGTGGTGGTGTGCCCCGGATACGAGGCCCGTTTCCAGGCGGACGAATCCGAACCACAGCCGCCGCGCGCCGACGGTCTGTTCTGAGATCGCGGCCTCCCGGACCATCGCTCCGCTCGCTTCGTCGGGCAGTCGGGCGGACGGCCGGATCACCCGAAGCTCGCTCATCGATGCCCCCTTATCCTCCGCCGCCGACGTCGTCGACCAGGTCGTCGGTGGCCGGGCGGGCCTGATTCGACCGCTCCTCGTCCAGGCGTTGCCACAGCTCCTCGGCCCACTCCCGGATGTCCGGCCACATCCGCCGGAAGTTCTCCTTCGTCACCTCGCTGAACCCGCTCTCGGCGTCGGCCGGGGTCATCTTGTCAGCCGTGTGATCCAGGACGTACACGGCCGTGCCGAATCCGTACTCCAGTTGCTCATCCACGGGAACCTCCTCGCGTCGACGCGAAGTATGCGCCACCGAATCGTGGGCGTCCTCGCGGAGCGCCCGACGTTCGAGACCGTCAGCGGTTCGGCGTGTACACGCCGAACACGTCGCGCAGGGCGTCCGAGACCTCGCCGAGCGTGGCCCTCGCTCGAAGGGCTTCCCGCATGGGCGGAAGGAGGTTGTCCGCTCCGTTCGCGGCGGCCGTCACCGCGGCCAGCGCTTCGTCGACCGCCGTCTGATCGCGCTCCGCCCGCAGACGATGGACCCGCTCCTTCTGCGCCTCGACCTCGGTCTCGTCGATGGCCTGGATGTCGACCTGATCGAGGTTCTCCTCGACCCACCGATTCACCCCCACCACGATCTGCTCGGCGTCCTCGATGACCCGTTGCTTGCGGAAGGCGGCGTCGTGGATCTCGTCCTGGACCCACCCAGCTTCGATCGCCGCCACCGACCCGCCCATCCCGTCGATCTTCTCGATGTACTCCCAGGCCCGCGCCTCGATCTCGTTGGTCAGCGACTCGACGAAGTACGACCCGCCGAGCGGATCGACGCTGTCGGTCACCCCGGTCTCGTGTCCCAGGACCTGCTGCGTCCGCAGAGCGATCTTCACGGCCTTCTCCGTCGGGAGTGCCAGGGCCTCGTCGAACGAGTTGGTGTGCAGCGACTGGGTGCCGCCGAGCACGGCGGCGAGGGCCTCGTACGCGGTGCGCACGATGTTGTTCTCGGCCTGCTGGGCGGTCAACGTCACACCGCCCGTCTGGGTGTGGAACCTGAGCATGGCGCTGCGTGGATCCCTCGCCCCGAACCTCTCGGTGACGATCCTGGCCCACATCCGGCGCGCCGCCCGGAACTTCGCCACCTCCTCGAAGAAGTTCATGTGGCAGGCGAAGAAGAATGAAAGGCGCGGGCCGAAGTCGTCGATCGCCTGGTCGGCATCCAGCGCGGCCTGCACGTAGCTGATGGCGTTGGCGAGCGTGAACGCGACCTCCTGCACCGCGGTGCATCCCGCCTCTCGCATGTGGTACCCGGAGATCGAGATCGTGTTCCACTTCGGGATGCGCTCGCGGCAGTACGCGAACAGGTCCGTGACCAGGCGCATGGACGGTTTCGGCGGGTAGATGTACGTCCCGCGGGCGGCGTACTCCTTGAGGATGTCGTTCTGAACGGTCCCGCCGAGCTTGTCCGGCGACACGCCCTGCTCCTCGCCGACCAGCTCGTACAGCAGCAGGAGGATGGCGCCGGTGGCGTTGATGGTCATCGAGGTGGTGACCTGATCCAGCGGGATCCCGGCGAGCAGCCGGCGCATGTCGTCGATGGAGTCGATGGCGACGCCGGTCTTCCCGACCTCGCCCTCGGCCCTGGCGTGATCGGAGTCGTAACCCATCTGCGTGGGGAGGTCGAAGGCGACCGACAACCCGGTCTGCCCGTGATCGAGCAGGTAGTGGAATCGCCGGTTGGTGTCCGCGGCGGTTCCCATGCCGGCGTACTGCCGCATCGTCCACGGGCGGCCGCGATACATGTTCGCGTACACGCCGCGGGTGAACGGCGGCTGGCCCGGTTGACCGAGATCCCGACCCGCGTCGAACCCGGTGAGGTCGTCGTCGTTGTACACCCGGCGAATCTCGATCTCGGAGTCCGTGACGCGCCGGTCGTCGTCGCTCACGACCGCAAGCGTACCCCGACCGGGAGCTCGATCCAGGCCGGCGCTACGGCGCGGCGAGAGATTCGAGGACTTGCCGGTGCAGGGCGCCGTTCGTCGAGAGTGCGCTCCCACCGTCCGGCCGTCGCTCCCCCTCGAGGTTCGTGAACCGGCCCCCGGCCTCCTCCACGATCACCTGGACCGCGGCCAGGTCCCACAGGCTGACGTCCGGCTCCACCGCCACGTCCGCGGCGCCCTCGGCCACCAGCATGTGCATCCAGAAGTCCCCGAATCCTCGGGTGCGCTTGCACCGAGCCGCCAGGTCCAGGAACGCGTCCAACCGGCCGGCGGATCGCCACGCGTTCAACCCGCCGAAACAGAGCTGCGCGTCGGTCAGCCGACCCACCGACGACACCCGGATCGCCGTCCCGTCGACGAACGCTCCCTCGCCGCGAACGGCCCACCACCGACGTCCCAGGGCCGGCGCGGACGCCACACCTACCACGACCTCCCCGTCGCGCTGCAGCGCCAGGAGCGTCCCGTACACCGGGATGCCCCGCACGAAGTTCTTCGTCCCGTCGATGGGG
>JBHELE010000299.1:0-9304 GCA_046263235.1 Actinomycetota bacterium | reverse complement strand
CTGGCGCTCGGCGTCCTGGCCATCGTGGCCGGGGACCGGTTGCCGCCAGGGATCGACGACGTGATGGGGCGCGTCGTGGGCGGGACGTTGCTCGTGCTGGGGGTGTACGTGTTCGGGTCGCTGATCCGGCATGGCAGGGACTTCCGGCTCCGGAGCCGCTGGATGCTCGTGTTCACGGCGGGCCGCAATGCCTATCGGTGGGCGGCCAGGCGGTTGAAGGAGTCGTCGCGCGACGGAGTTCCCTCCTTGTCGCGGGCCGGTCGGCGCGGCGGCTCGATCCCGGAAGACCCAGAGCCACAGTCGTGGCATCACGGCCATCACGGTCGTCCGGGCCACCGCCATCACGATCGGCTCGAACCCGACGACACATTCATGACCTACGGACGCGGCACCTCGTGGTTCGTCGGGATGATCCATGGGATCGGGGCGGAGACGGCCAGTCAGATCCTGGTCTTCCTGGCGGTGGCCGGGGCCGGGGGCGCGTTCGCGGGCGTCCTCGTGCTGGGCGCGTTCATCGTCGGACTGCTCGCCTCGAACACGGTGATCACGATCGGTTCGGCATACGGATTCACCCAGGCGTCGAAGAGCTTCTGGCTCTACGCCACGGTGGCGATCGTGACGGGGCTGTTCAGCTTGGTCGTGGGGTCCATCTTCGTGCTGGGAAAGGAATCAGTGCTTCCGGCGGTCTTCGGCGGCTGAGCCGCCGCGGAGCGGAGCCGACGTAAGCTCCGCCGATGGCGCCTCGGCGATCCGGGTTCATCGACGCGCTGCTCTATGGGGCCGCGGCGGTGTTCGCGGCGGGCACGATGCTGCTGGCGGCGATCCCGCTGTTCCGCGAGTGGGGCCGGATCGCCCTTGGACCCTACGCCATCGGGTGTGCTGCGGCGCTGTTGGTCGCGCGGCGCCGGTCAAACCTGGGCGCTCGCGTCTCGGTCGCCACCTTCGTCTTCGTGGCCGCGGCGCTCCTCCCGATGGCGATCGAGGTGGTGTGGCGAGCCGGGAGCGCGCCCGGGCTGCACGCCCAGTCCGAGGTGATCGTCACCGAGGAGGCCGCCCGGGCCCTGATCGATGGGCGAAACCCGTACGCCACCGCGTACGTGGACGGCCCCCTCGCCGCGAGGCCCCTCGCGACCAAGACCCACTTCCCCTATCTGCCCGGGATGCTGGCGTTCGGGATGCCACGAGCGATCGACAGTCGAAGCCCCTTTGCCGACGCCCGGCTGTGGTTCGCCGCGACGGCGATCGGCGCCGGGGGTCTCGCCCTGACCCGGATTCGAGCGAACGGCGACGCGCGCCTCAGGCTGGCCCAGGTCCTGGTGGTGCTCCCGACCGGCGCATTGCTGATGGCCACGGGGGGAGACGACCTCCCCGTCCTCGCGGCGATGTTGCTGGCCCTCGCCCTCGCCGAGGCGTCGCCGGGGTGGGCCGGCCTGGCGGCCGGCGTCGCCGGGGCCCTGAAGCAGACCGCGTGGCCGCTCCTCCCGTTTCTGATCCTCTCGTCGCCGCGGCGGGGCCGGACGGCCGTGGCCGCCGCAGCCACCCTGATCGCCATCGTCGGGCCCTTCGCGGCGTGGGACCTCGGCGCGTTCCTCGAGGATGCCGTGAGATTCCCGCTGGGGTTGGGGAAAGGTGAAAGCGCGGCCGGGACGCCCACGCTGGGAGCGCTCATCGCGGCCGTGGCGGGAGACGCGGTGGCCGTCGTGGTGCTCCTGGGAGCGATCGGCGTGGTTGCCGTGTGGGCGGGGCGAAGGATGGACGCCGGGCCGGCCGGGGCCGCGCGAGGGGCCGCCCTCGTGTGGGCGGTGGCGTTCGTCCTGGCTCCGGTGGCCCGGTTCGGGTACGTGGTGTACCCGGTCAACCTTTTCCTGTGGTCGGCGGTAGCGTGGAAGGATGAACGCGCCGGACCGCTCGCCCGGGACGCCCTCGAGCATCGACGTCCACCGGCGTCTCCGTGAGTTCTGGGACCTCGACGCGGAGACATACGACCGCTCGCCCTCCCACGCGGGCACGGACCCGCTCGAGGCGGCATGCTGGCGGGCCGCCCTCGTTCGCCACCTCCCGCCCCCGCCGGCGCGGATCCTGGACGCCGGGGCGGGAACGGGAACCATCACCGTCCTCGCCGCCGAGCTGGGCTACCGTGTCACGGCGCTGGACCTGTCGGCGGCCATGCTGGCGCAGGCCGGCCGCAAGGCCGACGCCCAGGGGCTCGAGATCGACATCGTGGTGGGCCCGGCGACCGAACCGCCCCCCGGGCCCTTCGATGCGGTCGTGGAGCGGCACCTGGTGTGGACCCTCCCCGACCCGGTGGCCGCGCTGCGGGCGTGGCGAACGGTCGCGCCCGGAGGGCGCCTGGTGTGCTACGAGGCGGCGTTCGCGTCGTCGGGCCTTGCGGGTGAGGTTCGCCATCTCCTCGGGGCCGCCGTCCGGCGCCTTCGAAGCGTCGATCCCGATCACCACGACGAGTACGCCGCCGACCTCCGCGCGGTGCTGCCCCTGGCCGGCCGGATGCGACCCGATCCATTGATTCGGGCCGTGGCGGACGCCGGGTGGCGCCGGTACCGCGTCGAGCGGCTCCGTGACGTCGAAGGGGCCAGGCGGCGAGCCGCCCCTTGGCCGTTGGGCCGGATCGAAGGCGTTCCCCAGTTCGCTCTGCTCGCGGAGGCGTGACCCTAGAAGCGGGGATCCTCGGTGTACTCGCCGAAGACATCGCGCAGGGCCCCCACGATCTCTCCCTCCGTGGCGTAGGCTCGCGCGCATTCGACCAGCAGCGGGATGAGGTTCTCGTCCGTGGCCGCCGCCGCGCGCAGCCGCTCCAGTGACGCATCGACGGCGATCCGGTCGCGTTCCCTCCGGACCCGGGCCACGGATGCGGCCTGCCGCTCTTCGGTCTCCGGTCCGATGATCAACGTGTCGATCGGTTGATCGTCCGGGTTGACGAACTCGTTCACGCCGACCATGATCAACCGTCCCTTCTCGTACAACTCTTGCTCCCGAAACGCCGCGTCGGCGATCTCGGACTGGAAGTAACCACGCTCAATCCCGACCAGCATGCCCTCGAGGATCGACCCCCTGCCCATCTCATCGATCTTCGCGAAGTACTCCTCCGCCAGCTGCTCCATTCGATTCGTCAGCGCCTCCACGAAGTACGATCCGCCGAGCGGGTCGATCACGTTCGCCACGCCCGTTTCGTGCGCGATGATCTGCTGCGTGCGCAGGGCGATCCCCGCGGCCTTCTCGGTCGGAAGCGCCAAGACCTCGTCGAGCGCGTTCGTGTGCAGTGACTGGGTCCCGCCGAGCACGGCCGCCAGGGCCTCCACCGCCGTACGGACGATGTTGTTCTCCGGCTGCTGCGCCGTGAGCGAACACCCGGCGGTCTGCGTGTGGAACCGCAGCCGCATGGACGTCTCGTCCTTCGCCCCGTATCGCTCCTTCAACCACCGCGCCCAGATCCGCCGGGCCGCCCGGTACTTCGCGATCTCCTCGAAGAAGTCGATGTGCGCGTTGAAGAAGAACGACAGACCCTGGGCGAACGCGTCGACGTCCAGCCCCCGCTGCTGACCGAGCTCGACGTACGCGAAGCCGTCGGCAAGCGTGAAGGCGAGCTCCTGCCCGGCGGTGGAACCGGCTTCGCGGATGTGATAGCCGCTGACGCTGATCGGATGGAACTTCGGGACCTCCGTGGCGCAGAACTCGATGAGGTCGCCGATCAGTCGAAGGTGCGGACGGGGAGGAAAGATCCACTCCTTCTGCGCGATGTACTCCTTCAGGATGTCCGTCTGGAGCGTTCCGTCCAGGGACGTCCATGGGACGCCCTGGCGCTCCGCCGCTGCCAGGAAGAACGCGAACAGGATCGTGGCGGGGCCGCTGATGGTCATCGATGTGGTGATGTCACCGAGCGGGATCCCGTCGAACAACGTCTCGAAGTCGGCCAGCGAATCGGTGGCGACCCCGCATCGGCCGACCTCTCCCTCGCTTCGGGGGTCGTCCGAGTCCCGACCCATCAACGTGGGCATGTCGAAGGCGACCGACAATCCCCCCTGTCCGTGCTTCAGCAGGAACTTATATCGCGCGTTCGTCTCCTCGGCGGTTCCGAAGCCCGAGAACTGCCGCATGGTCCACAGCCGCCCCCGGTACATCGAGTGGTACACCCCGCGGGTGAACGGGTAGTGCCCGGGGTAGCCGAGGTCGCGTTCATGGTTCAGGTCGGCCACGTGGGCCGGCGTGTACAGCGGGTCCAGCGGCTCGCCGGACAGGGTCTCGAAATCGACGTCGCGCTCCGGCGTCTTCCGGTAGTGGTCGAGCCACCGCTCGTGTTCGGGCGTGCGTCCCTCACCCATCGTGCGCTCCCTGTGTGCCGGACCGGGTTTCGAGCTTTTCGAGAAGTATCTCAGTCGCGCGGTACGGGTCGAGGGTGCGGGCCATGAGGTCGTCGGCCAGCGAGCTGTCCGCGTGCCCGTCGAGGAGTCCGGCGGTGCGGGCGCGGAGCCGCTCCGCGACCATGCCCTCGACCTCTTCGAGGATTCGGCGTCGCCGCCGCTCGTCCAGGTCGCCGCTCTTCTGGAGATGGTCGCTGTGCGACTGGATGGCCTCCCACAGCTCTCCGATCCCGTCCCCGGTCACGGTCGACGTCTTCACCACCGGCGGCTGCCACTCCTGGCGCGGGCCCATTCGGAGCATGCTCTTCAGCTCGCGGACGACGTCGCCGGCTCCGTCCCGGTCGGCCTTGTTCACCACGAACACGTCGGCGATCTCGAGGATCCCGGCCTTGGCGGCCTGTACGGCGTCTCCCCACCCCGGTTGCACCACGACCAGGGTCGTGTCCGCGGCGGTGGCCACCTCGACCTCGGCCTGGCCCACCCCGACGGTCTCCACGATGACCAGGTCCTTGCCCGAGGCATCGAGGATTCGGATGGCCTCCGGCGCCGCCAGGGCCATCCCGCCGAGATGCCCCCGCGTGGCCATGGATCGAATGAACACCGCTCGGTCGGTGGCATGGGCCTGCATGCGAAGGCGGTCACCCAGCAGCGCGCCGCCCGTGAACGGCGACGTCGGGTCGATCGCCAGGACGGCGACCGTCCGGTCGCGGGACCGAGCCTCCCGAACCAGGTGCTCGGCGAGGCTCGACTTCCCGACCCCGGGCGACCCGGTCAATCCGACGGTGTACGCCCGGCCGGACCGGGCGTAGATCGCTCCTGATAGCTCGGCCAGCCCGTCGGAGCCGTCCTCGACCATGGAGATCGCCCGCGCCACCGCGCGGCGGTCGCCGCGAAGAACGCCTTCGGCCACCTGCGCAACGTTCATCGTGCCGAAGATACCCTCCCGCCTTCGACCAACGCGGCACGTCGAGATCCGGCCCATCGGGCTAGGCCGAACGTCCACGATCGCCGACGATCGGCCCTTTTCGGCGGCGGAGCGCACCGAGCGGCCCGCGCGATGGGAAAGACGAAGGCATCCGAGGTCGACGCCCGCACCGAAAGGAGGAGGTGGCCATGCCAGCATGGGGTTTGGTCCTGATCGCCCTGGGGGCGGTCCTCGTCATCGGAGCGGTCACCTGGGCGTTGGTCGATCGACGGCGCTCGGGTCGGCTGCGGAAGCGGTTCGGGCCGGAGTACGACCGCACGCTTCGCGATGCGGACAGCCGGCGTGAGGCCGAGTCGGAGCTGGCCGAACGGGAGAGGCGACGCCAGGCGTTGGAGATCCGGCCACTCTCGTCCGTGGCGCGGCACAGGTATCTGTCCGAGTGGAAGGCCACGCAGGCCAGGTTCGTGGACGCGCCGGAGGACGCCGTGCGCGAGGCGGACGTGCTCGTCACCGAGGTGATGCGGGAGCGCCGATACCCGATGGACGACTTCGACCAACGCGCCGCCGACATCTCCGTCGACCATCCGCACGTCGTCGGGAACTACCGTTCGGCCCACGCCGTCTCCGGGCGGATCGAAAAGGCCGAGGTGACCACCGAGGACCTTCGGGCGGCGATGGTGAACTACCGCGCACTGTTCGAGGAGCTGCTCGCGGCCGAGGACCGCGAGGACGTCAGGAACGTGGGGTGATGGCCGAGGCACTCCGGGGCGCGACCGGGGCCTCGGGTGCCGCGCGGCTCAGTGGGTGACGGCGCTCTCCACCTCGCGGAGCCGCCGCGCCACCACGTCGAGCATCTTGATCCCGATGCGGGGCTCGGCCCTGAGCAGCACCTCGAGCTCCCGTGGGCCCAGGATCATCAGCCGCGAGTCCGACGTCGCGGTCACGGTCGCCGTGCGGGGGGCATGAGAGAGAAAGGCGAGCTCGCCGAAGAAGTCACCGGGCCCCATCTCGGCGATCCGGCGCCCCTTTCGGCTCACCCTGGCTGAGCCGCTGACCAGCACGTACAGCTCGCGCCCCAGATCCCCCTCCCGTACGAGCACCGTGCCCTCGGGCTCGTCGATCTCGGTCGCCGCCTGGACAACCCGCCGGACACCCCGCTTCGACAGGTCGGAGAACAGAGGGACGCGCTGGAAGTACCGAACGACGCTCGATGGAATCCCTCGGGGCATGCTCCCTCCTCGCCTCGGCCGGTCGCCGTGTGTCTTATCCCACGGACAACCGCTTGTTCAAGTGGGCTGTCCCAGTGTCGATGTCACTCCGGTGGTGTCCGTGGGGCCTCCGCGCCTCTCGGCGCCCGCAGTAAAGCACGCCGCGGGCACGTCGGGGGCAGCTACCGGGTCAGCGCGATCGTGAGCATTCCGACCAGGTTGAACAGCGCGTGCGCCGCCATGGACGCCAGCACGCTCTGCCGGCGCTCGTAGATCCACGCCAACCCCACGCCGATGGGGAACAAGGCGAAGATCAACAGCGGCGAGATGTGCACCAGCGCGAACAGGGCGGCAGAGATCAGCGCCGCCGGCCAGACGGCGAACCGCCGTCTGAGGCCCTGGAACAGGAAGCCCCGGAAGAACACCTCCTCGCCCAGCGGTGCCGCCAGGACGACGACGAATCCCGAAAGGAGCAGGTTCGGGCCCTCGACGTCGGACGGGATCTGCTCGGGCTGGGCCGGAGGGTGTCCCAGGATCAGCTGCGCCACGAGGACCACCACGATGCCCGCGATCCATCCCACCACGACCAGGCCGCCGCCGGCCAGGAGGCCCACCCCGATGTCGCGGAGGGGGCGGCGTGGCATGCCCAGAGCGCCGAGCGGAGACCGCCGGACCACTCGGACCCACAGCACCACGGCGCCCAGGAAGCCGAGCTCGTTCACGAGGGCCCACCACACGAAGCGGCTCCCGCCGGACGCGACGATCAATCCCACCGGAATGCCACCGATCACCGTGAGGAGGAGGGCGATCACGAACACGGGAATGGCCTCCAGCGGACCCCACGGGACCGAACGGAGCCTCGACCGGGCCGGCTCCAGCCGGACGAGGTCCGGCCGGGGAGGAAGTTCGACGCTCATCGAGGCCAGGGATCCTTCGGCACGCACCTAAGTTCCCACACTTACGCGGATTCCCGCGGACGCGGCTGTATCATCCGGCTCCCTGTTATGCGGCTCGTCAGCTACGACCGGAGCGGGACCCGCCGCCTTGCGGCTTGGGTGGACGACGTGGTCGTCGATCTTCCGGACGCCGTTGGACACCCGGCGTTCCCGGGGACGCTCGAGTCGCTCCTGGCCGGGAACGGCGGAACGACACTCGACGCCGCCCGGGCCGCCCTGGAGTACCCCGGCGCCATTGCCGAGTTCGCGGTTCCGAGAGCGAAGATGCTGTCCCCATTGGCCCTGTCCGGTGCTCCGCCGGCCACGGTGCTCGAGCCCGGGCACTCATTGACCGCGCCGCCGGCCGGCACCGAGCTCGTGTTCCGGCCGCAGCTCGCCGGGATCATCGGCAGGGCGGGATCCGACCTGGACGAGACCGAGGCAGCCCGCGCGCTGTTCGGCTACACGCTCGTCAACGCGTGGTCCCTTCGACGTCTCGGCGAACGCGTCCTGCAACCGGTCGGGACCTCCATCGGTCCGAGCGTCGCCACCGGGGACGAGTTCGATCCGTCCGGCCGGTCCCTGATGGTGACGATCGACGGAACCCCGGTCAGGCAGACGAGGATCGGAAAGGGCGTTCGGGACCGGTTCGTTCGAACCGTGGTCCGGGCGTCGCGCAAGGACGGGGTGAAGCCCGGCGAGATCTATGGGCTGTCCCCCTTCACGTCGCCCATCCCCGTCCCGACCAGGCGACGTCGAAAGGGCGCGCCGCCCATGTCGGTCGTGGTCGAGCTCGCCGGCATCGGCCGATTGCAGAACGACGTTCGGCCGCGGTAGGGGTCGGCGCGCCCCCTATTCCTTCAGAAGGCCCAGGCCGCGGGCCCACGAGGTCGCATAGCCCTCGACGTCGACGGCTTCGAGGGCGTCGTCGCGCTGGAGGGGCAGGTCCGCTTCGACCATGACGGCGTATTCGTCGGCGAACTCCTTCGTCTTCGACGCCTCGATGGCCGCCGCCTGCGGGCCGTGGTGCAGCCCCTGCGGGTGGTGCGTGATGAACGCCTCGCCGATGCCGGCACGCGAGAAGAACTGTCCCTGGTGGTAGAAGAGGACCTCGTCCTTGTCGATGTTCGAGTGGAAGAACGGCACCCGAAGCGCCGTGGGATCTCCGGTCTCGGTGGGGCGGGGCGCGAACAGACCGATCTCGAACCCGTCGGACTTCCACACGGCGTGCACCGACGGCGGCACGTGATACCGCGGCGACACGATCGGACGGAAGTCCTCCTTGTGCAACCGGACCGGACACAGGTCACCCTGCCAGCCGACCACGTCGAGCGGGTGGAACGGAAACGTCAGCGTGGTGTACGTCCCGGCCCGCTTGACCCGAACCTCGAACTGACCCTCCTCGTCGTGGGGGTCGGGCTCCGGCGTCTCGAGCACTCCGGGATCGAACAGGGCATGCCGGCCGAGAATCCCGCGGTCGGGCAGCCGGTACCCCCCGCGCCCCTCGACGGCGTACAGGAACGTCTCTCCGCCTTCCGGGACGACCCGGTGCGTCGTGCCCTTCGGTACGACGAGGAAGTCACCCTCCCGATAGGTCAGCGGGCCGTAATCGGTTTCGAGCAGGCCGCGTCCCCGATGCACGAAGTAGCAGACGTCCCCATCGGCGTCCCGGAGGAAGTAGGGCATGGCCTCGGAGCGGCGGGAGACGTAGATGGCCATGTCGTCGTTCCACAGGATCCGCTGCCAATCACCCTCGGCCTCGGTCAGGTCGGCCGGCTTGATCCCGTTCAGGTCGAACGCCTTCGGCTGCAGGTCGCCTTCGATCCGGATCCACGCCGTCGGCGGATGGAGCCGATACAG
>JBHELE010000298.1:0-4417 GCA_046263235.1 Actinomycetota bacterium | reverse complement strand
GGCCAGACCATGGCGCATTTCCGGGACTTGCTCCTGGCGCTGGCCGCGCCGGACGAAGCGGCCGTGCTCGACGTCGACGCCCAGCTCCGGGCGCGCCTGGCGGCGCAGGCGGCGAAGTTCACGGCGGGCGAGATCAGCCGCGTCCTTTCGCTGCTGGTGGCGGCCCAAACGGACATGCGGTGGACGACGTCGCCTCGGCTGACGCTCGAGCTCGCGCTGATCCGAGCGGCCATTCCGGAGGCCGACCCGAGTCCGGCAGGGCTCGCCGCGCGGATCGAGCGGCTCGAACGCCTGGCCGGCGTCCATGTCGCGGCCAGTTCCGAGGCGGGGTCGAAGCTCCGCCCGGCCAGTCCCCGCCCAACCCCGGGCTCCGCTTCGACCCCGCCAACCCCACTCGTCCCATCTGACGCGGGCCAGTCCCCACCCAACCCCCGCTCCGGTGACGACGCCGGCCGCCCGGACCCCTCGATGACGACCCCACGACAGTCCCCCGCACCGTCGGGGTCGGAGGCCCCGCGCGCGACAGACGAAGCCCGACCTGAGGGCAGCGATGCGCCAGACACGACTGCGCCGCATGCTCCGGATACGGGGGCGCTCGATATCGCCACGATCAGACGGTCGTGGCCGCAGCTGCTCGATCGCCTCCAGCAGGTTCGAAAGGTCGTGCTTCGGGCCCACCTCGAGTCGGTGACCGCCGCCGCGTACGACGGCGAGACGCTCGAGCTCGCCTTCCCGCCAGGACGGAAGTTCGCGGTGGAGAAGGTCCAATCGAAGGAAGCCGAGTTCCGTGACGTCTTCGCCGATCTGTTCGGCGTGCGGCCTCGTCTTCGGTGCGTGGCACGGGACCTCCCGCCCGGCGGCGCCGTCGTGGACGAAGACCCGCCCGCGACGAAGGAAGACGCCGTCGCCCGGCTCAAGGCCGAGCTCGGCGCGGCGGAGCTGGCCGAGGTCCCGGCGGATCAGCCGTAACCGATGTACGAGGGACCGATCCAGGACCTGATCGACGAGCTGGCGCGCCTTCCCGGGATCGGTCCGAAGTCAGCGCAGCGGCTGGCGTTCTTTCTGGTGAAGGCGCCCTCGGAGGACGCCAACCGGCTGGCCGGTGCCATCGTGGCGGCGAAGGAGCGGGTTCGGTTCTGCCGGGAGTGCTTCAGCGTCGCCGAAGGCGACCTCTGCCGGATCTGTCGCGATCCGAACCGCGACACCGCAGTCGTGTGCGTCGTGGAGGAGCCGAAGGACCAGGCCGCCGTCGAGAAGGCGGGCGTGATCCGGGGTCGGTACCACGTCCTGGGCGGGGCCATCTCCCCTCTGGAGGGGATCGGGCCCGATGACCTGCGGGTGCAGGAGCTTCTCGACCGCGTGCAGCGAAACGGCGTGCGCGAGGTGATCCTGGCCACGAACCCGAACCTCGAGGGAAACGCCACGGCCATGTACGTGGCCGGGTTGCTGAAGCCGATCGGGATTCGGGTCACCCGCCTGGCCAGCGGCCTGCCCGTGGGGGGCGACCTCGAGTACGCGGACGAGGTCACGCTGGGACAAGCCCTCGAGGGCCGCCGGGAGATGTAACCACCGGGCCTAAGCCCTTTGGCGGTTGCCGAAGGGCCCGTCTGCGCGATAAACACTGTCTGCCTCCGTCCCTTGAGGGAGGTCGAACGCACGAGCCCGCCCGCGAGGAGGACGAAGCCATGGCCGGACGAACCTTGCGGGCAGCGCGATTCGGACTCGTCCTCGGGGTCGTCACGCTCTCGTCGCTGACCGTGCCCGCCGCCCCGGCGGCTGCGAAGGGCGGCTGCGCGGAGGTGGGCCACCGCCTTCGTCACAGCGGGGCGGACGCGTGGTTCACCGGTTCGAAGAAAGGCGCGGTCGACACGCTCCAGGTCGTCAACCCCAAGACGGGCGACGTCAGGACCATCAAGACCAAGGCGACCGTTCGTCCTGGCATGCTCATTCGGGGCTGGCTCCACGTCTGCCGCGCCGGCGAGAACGGCAGCTGGGCGGACTATTCGGGGTTCGTCGACTTCTTCGACCGGACGCCGGGCGGCAACCCGTTCTGGAACCAGCATGCCGGACACGAGGTCAAGGCGAACCGGGACCAGCTGATCGGAAGGTTCTTTCAAATCGTCCCGGACAACCCGCCGGGCTCGAAGAACTTCCTGGTGCTGGTGCCGAGCCTGCACTACCGAAACTCCAGGACGCCAGGACGAGGGGCGTGCGCGCCTCAGCCCCGAAACCAGTGTTACCGGGGTCCGAATTTCGTCATCAAGTTCGGGGACTCGGCGATAGCCCGGCCGGCCCACCGGGACGGACCGCCGAACGCGAAATGCAGCGCGAAATCGCGCTCGGGTTACGCGGCGATGATCGAAGGTGTGTATGACAACTCACGCGGCGACGTCAGGATTCCGAACGGCGGCGCCGTGGCCGCCGGCCACTACCTTCATGTTCGCCTCCTGTTCTGCGCGAACACGACGGCCATCCGGCTTCCGACCATCGCCCTCAAGTTCGTCACGCGGCCAAACGACGAGACGGCGCCATGGCAGTCCGCGCCGACCGTGCCGAAGCCGGTGACGGGAGACAGGCTCCACAAGTGGCTCGGTGGCGGCAGCATCTACCAGGAGGTCCCCCGGGAGGCCGGCAACGCCGTGTACGGGTTCATCCCCAGGATCCTCAGCAAGGCCGGGGCGTTGCCCGACAACAACATCCTGGCCCAGGGCGGCGTGTTCCGGTTCACGGTGTGCGAGCGGTTCAACGGCGTGACCTGCCTGTAGGCACTCCGTAGGGACGCGCCCGGCGGGACGACGACGTTCATCTGGGTTTTGGCGACCCCGAGCGGTCGGATCAGACCTTCGCCCATGCGTCGGAGCGCCGCACGCCCGACGCGGCAGCGGCGCCGAGGAGGATCAGCACGCCTCCCGCGATCATGCCGACCTGATTCCCGTCCAGGTCAACGAAGCCGATCCGGACGCGGTCGAGGCCGTGGGCCAGTCCGCCGATCCCCAGCGCCCCCGCTCCGAGCCCCACGCGAAACAGCATCTGCACGCCGCCCATGATTCGCCCTCGGATCCGATCCTCGGCGATCTCCTGAGCTGCCGTCAGCGCGAGCACGATGGCGACGGAGAAGGCCGCTCCGAACAGGACGGCCACCCCGAACGCGAGGAACAGGTACGGCAGTGCCGCCATCACGATGAGGATCCCCCCGCACGTCGCCACGGCGGCCAGGAAGACCCGATCCTTTCCCCCCCGGATGAGGAACCGAACGACCAGCAAGCCGAGACCCATTCCCAGGCCCCACAGGGAAGCGAGCCACGCGAACTGCACGTCGGTCCCCCCGAGCGTCTGCTTGATGTACGCGATCCCCACCGCGAACAGCACGCCCCCTCCGAACATCGACACGACCAGCCCGTAGGCGAGCGACCGCAGCACTTGATGGCCGATGACGTACTTCACGCCCTCGACGACACCTTCGAACAGCTCCAGCTCACCGGGCGTGGGGCGGTGCTTCAGCGAGAGCCCGGCCAACAGGCTGGCCGACAGCACGAACGACGCGGAGTCGAAGAAGAAGGCGAACGAGTAGGGATGGTCGCGGAACAGGTCCGCGAACGGGATGGCCTGCGGGATGTGACGCGCCACCAGGAACAGGCCGCCGGAGATCGCCGCCGCGACCGGAAGCGTCCCGTACGACGACGCCAGGATGAGCCCGTTCGCCTCGGGGAGGGAGTCCCGGGGCACCAGCTCCGGAACGGTGGCGTCCCGGGCCGGAAGGAAGAACAGCGAGATGCACTCGTGGACGAACGCGACGACGTAGAGCAGCGTCAAGCCGACGAAGGGCGCGAGAGCTATGAGGGCAGCTCGCGAGATGTCGGCCGACACCATCACAAGTCGTCGCGGCAACCGGTCTGCCACCACCCCCCCAACAGGCGCGGCGAACATCGGCGGTACGAGCCGTGCGACCAAGACCCCAGCCACAGCGGTCTGGTTTCCCTTCGTTACCTGGTACACGGCGGCCATAAACGCGAAGGTTGCAACCCAGTCACCCAGCGAGGAAATGGACTGAGCGACGAGCAATCGGCGAAACGGCTTCGATCGAAGGACCGGGCCGAAGCCTCCTGGCGGAGCGGAGCTCGCGGTCGCCCGGCCGGGTGGAGCGGAGGCGGTCGTTTGTCGGGCCCGGCGGCTCATGAAAGCCTAGTCACCGCATGGTTGCCATCGTCACCGATAGCGCTGCGAACCTCCCGAGCGACCTGGTTTCGGAGCTTGGCATCGAGGTCGTGCCAATGTATCTGAAGTTCGGCGAACGGGTCTATAGAGATGGCGTCGACCTGGCGCCAACCGACTTCTACCACCGGCTCGTCGAAGACGCCGAGATCGCGTCGACGTCGACGCCGGCGCCGGCGGATTTCCTCGAGGCATACGAGCGCAC
>JBHELE010000297.1:0-6255 GCA_046263235.1 Actinomycetota bacterium | reverse complement strand
GGCGCGGCCCGCTCGTGCTACGAGACGGCCCTGGAGTACGCGACCTCGAGAGTGCAGTTCGGCAGGCCGATCGGTTCGTTCCAGCTCACCCAGCGCAAGCTCGTCGAGATCCTGCTCGAGCTGGGGAAGGGGACCCTGCTGGCGCTGCACCTGGGCCGGATGAAGGATGACGGTCGCCTCGGTCCGGAGCAGGTCAGCTTCGGCAAGCTCAACAACGTGCGGGCCGCGCTGGAGATCGCTCGCGAAGCCCGTTCGATCCTCGGCGCCAACGGCATCACGCTCGAGTACCCCATCAGTCGGCACATGAACAACCTGGAGTCGGTGTTCACGTACGAAGGAACGAACGAGATCCACACGCTGGTCCTGGGACAGGCCATCACGGGCCTCGCCGCGTTCAAGTAGGCGGGATGACGCCGTTTCGAGCCTCGGCGGGCTTCACGTCGGAATGGAAGCACTTCGGGTTCTCGCTCGAGGACGGCGTGGCCACCGTCACGTTCCAGCGTCCCGACAAGCTGAACGCCCTCACGTTCGACGTCTATGCCGACCTCCGCGATCTGCTGGCGGAGTTGCCGCATCGCGAAGACGCCCGAGTCCTGTTGATCACAGGGACGGGCCGGGGGTTCTGCTCCGGCGGCGACGTGAACGAGATCATCGGTGAACTGCAGCGCATGGGGGCGCGTGAGCTCCTGGAGTTCACCCGCATGACCGGGGCCGTCGTGCAGGGGATTCGCTCCTGCCCGCTTCCGGTCATCGCCGCCGTCAACGGCGTCGCGGCCGGGGCCGGTGCCGTGATCGCGCTGGGTGCCGACCTTCGACTCCTGGCGCGGTCCTCGTCCTTCGCGTTCGTCTTCACGAAGGTGGGGCTGGCCGGTGCCGATATGGGTAGCGCCTATCTGCTCCCCCGGCTGATCGGCTTGGGTAGAGCAACCCGCCTCTTGATGCTCGGAGACTCGATCTCGGCCGACGAGGCCAGTCGTATCGGGCTGGGCGATGTCGTGGACGACGGCGACTTGGAGGCGCGCTCGGGAGCGTTGGCCAGGAGCCTGGCCCAAGGACCGAGCCTGGCCTACGCGTCCACCAAGATGCTGCTATCCCGGGAGCTGGACATGGATCTGGCCGGCGCGCTCGAGCTCGAAGCGATGACCCAGGCCTTGCTGATGACCAGTGAGGATCACCACGAGTTCTACCGGGCCTTCACGGAGGGTCGCGATCCGAAGTGGACCGGCAGGTGAAGCCGTCGCACGAACTGGTCAATCCGGATTCGCTGGCCCCCCCGAAGGGGTTCTCCCATGCCGTGGTGGCGGCACGGGGGAGGGCGGTCTTCGTCGGAGGCCAGACCGCCCACAGGCCGGACGGCACCGTGGAGGGCGACACGATCGCCGAGCAGTTCGAGCCGGCCGTGGCGAACCTCGTCCGCGTCCTGGAGGCGGCCGGGGCGCGCCCCGAGGATCTCGTGTCCGTGCACATCTTCGTCACCGACGCGGACACGTATCGAGCGTCGCTCGGGCCGATCGGGGAGGCGTGGCGCCGTCATGTGGGGGGGCACTACCCGGCAATGGCGTTCTTCGAGGTCAAGGGGTTGTTCGACCCCGAAGCGAAGGTCGAGCTGACCGCCGTGGCCGTCGTCCCGGAGGACTGATCAGCGAAATAGCTCCCGGGCGATGATCTCGCGCTGGATCTCGCTGGTGCCCTCGTAGATGCGGGGCGCCCGCACCTCGCGATACAGCTTCTCCAAGAGGTGACCTCGCTGAAGGGCGGCGGCCCCGTGGATCTGCACCGCGGCATCGACGACCCACTGGGCGGACTCCGTGGCGACGAGCTTGGCCATGGCCGACCGCCGCGTGACGTCGTCCGCAGCGGCGTCGACGGCGCTCGCCGCCGCGTAGACCATGAGGCGGGCCGCCTCGATTCGCGCGGCCATCTCGGCCAGCCGGTGAGACACCGCCTGGAAGTCGCGAATGGCCCGGCCGAACGCGGACCGGGCCCCGGCATGGGCCACGGCGGCGTCGAGCGCGGTCTGGGCCATGCCGACGGCGAACGCGCCGACGCTGGGGCGAAACAGGTCGAGCGTCCGCATCGCCACTCGAAACCCTCGGTCCCGTTCGCCCAGGACTTGGTCCCGACCGACCCGCACGCCGTCGAGCTCCAGACGCCCGATGGGGTGATCGGACAGGAGCTCGAGATGCCTGCCGGTGAGCCCCGCGCTGTGCCCGGGCACCAGGAACGCCGTGACCCCGAGCGCCTTCATGTCCGGCGTGGTTCGGCCGAACAGGACGTAGACGTCGGCGTCGGGCGCGTTCGAGATCCACGTCTTCACGCCCGTCAGCCGGAACCCATCGCCGTCTCGGTCGGCCCGCAGCTCCAGCGCCGCCGCGTCGCTTCCGTGTTCGGGTTCGGTCAGGGCGAAGGCGGCGACCGCTTCGCCTCGGGCGATGGCCGGGACCCACCGTCGGACCTGCTCGTCCGTCCCCGACTGCACGATCGGCATGCCCCCCAATCCCTGCATGGCCAGCGCGGTCTCGGCCTCAGGAGATTCCATGGCAATGGCCTCTCGGAGCAGACAGAGCTCGAGCGCCGACGTGTCGTCGCCGCCCGTCCCACCGGCGGACTGCGGGAAGATGCGCGCCAGCAACCCGGACTCGCCGAGCGCCTGGACCAGCGGCCGGTTCACCCTTCCCGGTTGGCCGGCCGCGGCGATCGGGGCGAGGTCGTCTCGCGCCAGCGTGCGGACGTCGTCGCGGAGGCGACGTTGTTCGGGCGTCAGGTCGAAGTCCACGCCGAGGCGTATATCACGAGTTCTCGACACTCGCTACGATGGCCCCGCCGCGACATCGCAACGGGGGGAAGCCGATGAACGAGTCGCCGTACTGGAACCCGCGGCACGAGACCATGCCGCGTGAGCAGCTCGAAGCCCTGCAGGTTCGGAAGCTGGTGCACCTGGTCGAGTGGGCCGACGCCAAGGTCCCGTGGCAGGCCAAGCGCCTGCGCGACGCCGGCGTGACGGGTGATTCGATCAACGGCCTGGAGGACCTGCGGCGAATCCCCCTGATGACTCGCGACGACTGGATGTCGGGGCAGGAGGAGTCGCCGCCCTACGGGACGAACCTGGCCGTTGATCCCGAGCTGGCCATCCGCTACCACATGACTTCCGGCACGACCGGCAAGATGCCGATCCGGGTCCTGGACTCGGCGAAGGACTGGGAATGGATCGCCGAGATGTGGTGCTACGGACTGTGGGGGTTCGGCGTTCGTCCCGCCGACATCGTGTTCGTGGCGTTCGGCTACTCGACGTTCATCGGGTTCTGGGGCCTGCACTACGCCAGCGAGAAGCTCGGGTGCCTGACCCTGCCCGGCGGGGCCATGACGACCGACCAGCGGGTCAAACAGCTCGTGGACATGAACGCGACCGTCGTCGCCTCCACACCGACGTATGCCTTGCGCATGGCCCAGGAGGCCCGGACCCTCGGTATCGACCTGGCCGCGGGGCCGGTCCAGCGGCTGATCCTTTCGGGTGAGCCCGCCGGCTCGATCCCGGCGACCAAGAAGCTCATCGAGGAGCAATGGGGCGCCAAGGCCGGCGACACCGCGGGGATGACCGAGCTCGGCACCATCATGATGTTCGAGTGCGCCGAGCAGCCCGGCGGGACGCACATCATCGAGGACCACTACATCGAGGAGGTCCTCGACCCGGATACCGGCGACCCCGTCCCGTACGGCGAGATGGGCGAGCGAGTCGTGACGTCCTTCGGGCGAGGGTTCATCCCGGTAATCCGCTACCGGACCCGCGACTTCGTGGTGAGGGTCCCCGCGTCGAACTGTCGGTGCGGGCGAGTCTTCGATCTGTACGAGGGCGGGATCCGCGGCCGCGTGGACGACATGAAGCTCGTGCGCGGGACGAACGTATATCCGCGGGCGGTCGAGGCGATCGTCCGGGAATTCCCCGAGATCGACGAGTTCCAGATCCACCTGTACACGGCGGAGGGCGTGCGAGACGAGATCGAGGTCCTCGTGGAGATCCCGGATGAGGGCGCGGATGGGGCCGCCATCTGCGCCCGGCTCACCGGGGAGCTCGCGACCGCTCACGAGAATCTGCGGTTCGGCGTCCGGCAGGTCGACGCCGGGAGCCTTCCGCGCTTCGAGCTCAAGGCGAAACGGGTGCTCGACGAGCGGACGCTGATCGGCGCCGAGGGACAGGCGAGGGGGCAGGCGTGATGGAGAACCTGGCGAACGAGACGCTGAACGAGGGTGAGGCCAAGCTCGTGGAGTGCTACCGCGTGCTGTCACATGTCCTCATGGGTCACCGGGACGAGCTCCCGCCGTTCGCCGAGCGCGGCGCGATCAAGGCCCTGGCGGCCCTGTGGCAGGTCGTGAACGGCCTGGACATGGACCCGGGCCAGGTATACGACCTGGGGGCGTGAAGGCTCCCCCATAGGGCTTTCGCCCTCCGGCGGTCGGAGCGCTCCCCGCCGAGTGGCGGCGCCATCACCGCCAAAGGTCTAAACCGCGGTCGCGGTCGTGCCGATCATTTTCGTGTGTCCACGACAAGCCGCGATCTTGCCGATGACGTTCGCGTGCCCGCCGTGACCACCTGCGAGCGCTGCGAAGCGCCGCTCGACCCACGCTTGATTTGGTGCGTGCGATGCTTCCTCACCGCCCCCTGGGCCCCCGACGAATGGCAAAACGCCTCGGTCGATCCCGGCGAGTGGCCGGATATCTGGGTAGTGGACGGCGAGGGGTTGGCGACGGCCGACCTCACCGCTGCCGCCGGCGGTCAGGAGCATGACGCGGATGGACGCGTTCCGGACCGCCCCCCGGAGGCCTCGTGGCCGCTCGGACGGGCGCTCTCGGCCGTCGCCGTGTTGATCGGGCTGGCCGAGATCAGCGCCCTGTACGCCCCGCAACGGCTGCTCGGGCTGGTCTCTCTGGTGATCCTCGGCGGCACGGCGCTGCTGGTGGTGCGGCGGGCGTGGCCGGACGAGGCGTCCGGGGCCGGCGTCGACTACGCGTCTCCGGCCAGCTCGAGCTGACACAGGTCGGCCCGGCCGGCGGCCAGAACCGTGTTCGCCTCGTCTGCCGTCGTGAGGTTTCCGCCGACCAGTGTCGCGACGCCGGCTTCGTTCCTGATCCGGTCGCTGGCCGGGACGAGGTGGAACCGTCCGTAGTTCGGAACGGCGCGCACGGAGGTCTGCCCGGCAAGCGGACGCACCACGTCGCAGCCGTGGTCCCGCAGCGCCGTCGCCGCCGCGACGGCGTCGTCCAGATCGAACCCGCCTCGGGCCCAGTCGGTGGCGAGCAGGGCGACCGACAGCGCTCGATCCGACGGCCATTCGGCTCGGACGGCGTCCACGACCCGAAGGGGGTACCGAAGACGGTTGGGGAGGGACCCCCCGAACCCATCCGTCCGGTGGTTCATGAGCGGCGACAGGAAGCTCGCCAGGAGATATCCCTGCGCGGAATGGACCTCGATGAGGTCGAAACCGGCGTCCGCCGCGAAGCGCGTCGCGGTCACGAAGTCCTCCACGACGTCTCCCATCTCGTCCGTGAGCTCGTGGGGTACCGCCGAAGACGGCGTGAAGGGGTGGGACGAGGCAGCCAGCAACGGCCACCCCTCGCCGCGAAGCGGCCGATCGACGCCCTCGCGACGCCGACGCGTCCCTCCCCTCGGGCCGGCGTGCCCCAGGACGGCCGCGATGGCGGTCCCTTCCGAATGCGCGGCGTCGACGACCTTTCGCCACGCCTCGGCGTGTGACTCGGAGTACAGCCCCGGGGTCCCGGGGTTGATCCGGGCGTGAGCCGAGACGGCGATCATCTCGGTGAGGACCAGGCCGACGCCCTGGGCCGCGGCCGCCCGAACCCGGTCCACCATCGCGGAGCCGAGGGCTCCCTCCTCGGCATCGTCCTCGGAGATCGGCGAGATCGCCACCCGGTTCGCCAGGTCCACCCCGCGCAGCCGAAAGGTCGCGAACAGCGGGGGCGGAGCGATCCTCACCGCCGCCGCGCGGTGGTCGCCCCTTTCCGCGGTCGCCGCGGCGGCGAACCAGCCGTCGACGCTCCGGACGAACACCGGGTCCCGCTTCTCGAGCTCCAGGTGGGTGATCCGCCCGCTTCGAGTGAGGAGGTTGAAGGCGAACTGCATTGGCTCGAATCCCGAATACCTCCGCACGTTCTCGAAGTACGTGGCGCTCTCCCGCGCCGCTTCCTGGAATCGTTCGACCAACGGCTGGCGCTCCATCTCGTAGTCGATCAGGGCGGGAG
>JBHELE010000296.1:0-2715 GCA_046263235.1 Actinomycetota bacterium | reverse complement strand
CGAGTTGTCGGCGCCGATCATGGCGTTCTGCAGGATGTTCGACAGCGTGAGCAGCACGACCAGGTCGAACGCCGTCAGCTGACCGAGCTCACGCCGGCCGAACACCCGGATGGCGACGAGCAGGAAGGCATAGACGACGACCGCGCGAACGACCTTCTCCTGCCACGGGACGGAGAGGTGGAAGAGGTCTCGTCCGAGGGTGGACAACAACATCGGCGCTCCTTTCCGCGGACCGGTTACTGGGAGGCATTGTCGGCCGTCGCGGCCTCGCGCCGCCGGCCCGTCGTCGCGCCGCTACGGGGTGGTCGGTCCGAGCGGCCGCACGGGGTCGCCGACCGCGACGGATCCGGGCGACTCGACCTCGGCGTAGACCCCGAAGTCGATCGACCGCCCGCCGCGGAGCCCTCGGTACGACTGGATCGTCCGAAGGGTGTCGAAATCGGGAACGCCGGTCTCTGGGTCCTGGGTGGTGATGACGCACCGCCCGACGGGCTTTCGCACCCGGATGACCGCATCCCCCAGGCGGACCCGGCACCCGATCCAGCGGTCCTCCTCGTGGGGGGCGCACCCGTCGACCTCGACGAGCATGCGCCACCGCCGGCGGTCGTGGGGGTCGTCCCGCCCGGCGCGCCGGTCGACCTCCTCGGCGGACGCTGTCGAGTACACCGAGACGGGCGCGGAGTCGCTGGCCATGCCCGGGGCGTCGGCCCGAACCAGGATCACGGGCCTGCCCACGTACTCCGACAGGGCCTCCGAGAACGGCCCGGCCACGACGCGGCCGGTCCCCGTTCGGCCCCAGAAGTCCGTCTGGACCGGACGCTCGACCGACGCGCCGTCGCCCTCGACCGTGCGGTCGTCCGGGAAATGGAGGGCCAGCCGCTCGGTGGCCGGGTCCCACTCGGCCCGGATTCGCTGGAGCGGCCCGAACCGCTTGTTGTTCCACAGCCGGCCGATGGGGTCGGCGATGTAGAACCGCCGGTTCTCGAGAACGCCGAACGATTCCAGACGGACCCGCTCGGGATGGTGCAGCCGCGTCGACTTCACCGGCGCGATCGAAAGCCTGGAAACGCTGATCACGCCGCCGAGGCTAGCAGCGCTCCTACTGCCCGCCCGCCCTCGTCAGCGCGGCTTGCCGCTCCGGCCGGGGCTCCTCATGCTCGATCCCGATCCGGGGGACCCATCGGGACAGCCACCGTGGGAACCACCAGTTCGCGTTCCCGAGCAGCTCCATCGTCGCCGGCACCAGCACCATCCGCACCAGCGTGGCGTCGACGAAGACCGCCACGGCCAGGCCCAACCCGAACAGCTTGATCTGGCGGATGTCGAACCCCAGGACGAAGGAGAGGAACACGGCCACCATGATGGCCGCCGCGGCCGTGATGACGCGGCCGGTCGCGGCGACCCCGTTGGCTGCCGACGTGGCGTTGTCCCGCGTGCGCAGGAAGTCCTCGCGGATCCGCGAGAGCAGGAAGATCTCGTAGTCCATGGACAGACCGAACAGGATCGTGAACAGCATCATTGGAACCCAGGCCTCGATGGGCCCCGGACGCCCGATCCCGATCAGGTCCTTCAGCCATCCCCACTGGAACACCGCCACGAGCACGCCGTAGGACGCCCCGATCGACAGCAGGTTCATGATGGCCGCCTTCAACGGGACGACCACCGAACGGAACACCGCCATCAGCAGCAGGAACGACAGGCCGATCACGACCGCGATCAGCGTCGGGAGGCGCTCCCCGGCCTGATCGGAGAAGTCGGCGAAAATCGCGGTCAGCCCACCGACCAGCACGTGCAGGTCGGTACCACGCGTCGCCCGCGGGATGACGTCGTCGCGAAGCCGGTGGACCAGCTCCGTGGTCGCCACGTCCTGCGGGGCCGTGGTCGGGAACAGCTGCAGGACCGCGGCGTTCCCTTCGGGGCTGGAGATCGGCGGTGAGACGGCCGCCACCCCGGGCGTGCGCCGCAGCTGCCCGGCAAGCGTGGCCAGGGTTTCGAAGTCCGCGGGGCTGTTGATCTCGGCCGCGAGGATCATGCGGCCGTTGAAGCCCGGCCCGAACCCTTCGGACAGCAGGTCGTAGGCCCGTCGAGAGCTGAACGACTCCGGGTTGTTACCGGCGTCCGCCACCCCAAGCTGCAGCGAGAACAACGGGATGGTCAGGGCCACCAGGACGGCCAATCCGGCCAGGCCGGTCGCGAGCGGACGGCGCTGGATCAGGCGGCTCCACCGGTACCAGCCAGAGGTGCGTCCGGTCCGCTCGGTCCGTCGGAGCCGGGGGATGTGCAGCTTGTCGATGTTGCGCCCGACGAAGCCGAGCACGGCCGGGAGCAGCGTGATCGAGGCCACCATCGTGACGAACACCGTCGCCGCGCCACCGACCGCCAGGCCCTCGACGAAGTCGAATCCCATCAGCAGGATGCCGAGGAACGAGATCACCACGACGACGCCGGCGAAGACGACGGCGCGGCCGGCCGTGGCCATCGCCGTCAACACGGCTCGTTCCGGATCGAGCCCTCCCTCCAGGCCCTGGCGGTACCGGGTCACGATGAACAGCGCGTAGTCGATCCCGACGCCGATGCCGATCATCGACGCCATCTGCGGCGTGAAGTTCGGCACCGAAAGGAAGTTCGCGAAGAGCAGGACCAAGGAGAGCCCGATCCCGATCCCGAACAGCGCCGTGAGGATTGGCAGGCCCATGGCCAGGACCGATCCGAAGG
>JBHELE010000295.1:0-3180 GCA_046263235.1 Actinomycetota bacterium | reverse complement strand
GGCCAACCCGGCGTCCACCGATCCGCTCGTCATCGCGGGACGCCCATTCGATTCCCGCCTGATCGTGGGAACCGGCAAGTTCGGGTCGCACGAGGTCATGCGCGAGGCCGTGGACGCCTCCGGTGCCGAGATGGTCACGGTGGCCCTGCGTCGGGTCGACCTGGACGCGACCGGCGGCCCGGACATCCTCGAGTTCCTGGATCGAGAGCGCCTGCTGGTGCTGCCGAACACCTCGGGTGCCCTCGACGCCGCCGAGGCCGTGCGTCTCGCCAGGTTGGCGCGGGTCGCCGGGCTTCCCACATGGGTCAAGTTGGAGATAACGCCCGAGCCGCGATATCTGCTTCCGGATCCGGTCGAAACGCTCCGGGCGGCCGAGCTGCTCGTCGCCGACGGCTTCACCGTGCTGCCGTACATCGGCGCCGATCCGGTGCTGGCAAGGCGCTTGGAGGAGGTCGGCTGCGCCACGGTCATGCCGCTGGGGTCGTGGATCGGATCGAACCGGGGGATTCGAACGCGCGACGCGGTCGAGATCATCGTCGAGCAGGCCTCCGTCCCGGTCATCGTGGACGCGGGACTGGGGGCGCCGTCGCATGCCGCGGAGGCGATGGAGCTTGGATGCGACGCCGTGCTGGTGAACACGGCCATCGCGGTCGCCGGCGACCCCATCAGCATGGCCGAAGCCTTCGGGCTCGCCGTGAACGCCGGCCGGCAGGCCTTCCTGGCGGGACGGGGGCGTCCGCTCGAGGAGGCCCAGGCATCCAGCCCCCTCACGGGATTCCTCGGGGCTCTGGACTCGGCGGCGGATCGTCGATGACGACGAACCTGCGCGTCGTTCCCCCCACGCCCGAAGCCACCGGTGGGCGGACGTTCGGGGACGTCATGGCCGCCGGGTCGATGGATGCACTGGTGGTTCGGTCGCGTGAGGCTTCGCCACGGGATGTGGAACGGGCCATGACGACATCCCCGCCTCGGCGAACCCTGGACGACCTCGCAGCGCTCCTGTCGCCCGCCGCCGGAGAACGCCTGGAGGACCTCGCCGAGGCGTCCCGCCGCCTGACGCTCACCCGGTTCGGCCGAACCATGCACATGTACGCCCCGCTGTACCTGTCGAACGAGTGCCTCACGACGTGCACGTACTGCGGCTTCGCCCGTGAGCTCGCCATCGCGCGCAAGACGCTCTCGGCGGACGAGACGCTCGAGGAGGCCCGACACCTCCTGCGCGAGGGCTTCCGATCGATCCTGCTGCTGACGGGCGAGCACCAGCGGCTCACCGGCGTCGAGTTCCTCGAGGATCGCATTCGGCTGCTGGCGCGGGAGGTCCCGTCGCTGTCCATCGAGGTTCAGGTCTGGAGCGAGGACGAGTACCGGAGGCTGGCCGCGGCGGGGTGTGACGGCATGGTGATCTATCAGGAGACGTACCACCCGGAGACGTACGCGAAGGTGCACCTGGCGGGGAAGAAGCGGCACTACGAGTGGCGGCTCCTCGGGCCGGAGCGGGCCGCCCGCGCCGGTATGCGTCGAGTCGGGATCGGGGCGCTGCTCGGCGTCCACGACGACTGGCGCTACGACGCCCTCGCCACGGCGGCACACGCCCAGTACCTGATGCGGCGGTACTGGCGCACGCAGGTCACGGTCAGCGTGCCGCGCCTGCGGCCTTCGGCGGCCGGATGGCAGCCTGCGGATCCCGTCTCCGATGCCGCGTTGACCCAGCTCATCTGTGCGCTCCGGCTGTTCCTTCCGGACGTGGGAATCGTCATCTCGGCGCGGGAGCCGGCTCCGTTGCGGGATGGGCTGTTTCGCATCGGCGTGACGCACGCCAGCGCCGGGAGCCACACGGAGCCCGGCGGATACGAGCACCCCGACGAGGCCTCGGAGCAGTTCGAGGTGGCCGATCGGCGATCGCCGGCTGAGGTCGCGGCGCGCCTTCGCCAGCTCGGGTACGACCCCGTGTGGGAGGACTGGGGAGCGGTCCTTCCGGCGACGGAGGCGATGCTCGGCGGCAGCGCAGGGCCCGCCTAGCGAAGCGTTCGATGCGAGTCATCGCCAACGGGAAACCATTCGACGTGGACGACGGCACGACGGTCGCGGACTTCATTCGGTTCCGTGCCCTGGATCCTCGCTTCGTGGTGGTCGAACGCAACGGCGAGGCGGTGGAGCGCGCCCGGTACGACGACATTCCGCTGGTCCACGGAGACCGCCTGGAGCTTGTCCGGGCCGTCGCGGGCGGCTGAGGTGGAGGCGGCCCGCCGGCGAGAGCGGTTGGCGGCGGCGCGGCTGTACCTCGTCACGGACGCCCGCGACGTTCGTGGGGACCTCGCTGAGTTCCTCGAAGCCGTGTTGGGCGCAGGCGTGGATATCGTGCAGCTACGTGAGAAGGAGGCCGAGGCCGGGGACATCCTGCGGTGGAGCGAGGTCTTTCGAGACGCGGCGGATCGGCATGACGCCCTGTTCGTCGTGAACGACCGCGCGGACGTCGCGCTTGCCGCGGACGCGGACGGGGTGCATGTCGGGCAGAACGACCTGTCGCCGGTGTTCGTGCGGGACCTCGTTGGGCCCGACGTCCTCATCGGGCTGTCCACGCACGACGACGCGCAGCTGCGGGCGTCGCCGCTCGAGGCTGACTACGTGTGCGTCGGGCCCATCCACGAGACGCCAACGAAACCGGGGCGTCCACCAACCGGGCTGGAGCTGGTTCGCATCGCGGCGCCCAGCGAGCCTCGTCCGTGGTTCGCCATCGGAGGGATCGATCCGTCCACGCTCCCGGACGTGGTCGCCGCCGGAGCGAGACGCATCGTGGTCGTGCGGGCAGTGACCGAAGCGCCCAACGCCGCCGCGGCCGTTCGGGGGCTCCTCGACGGCCTCCCCGCCGCGCCCGTCCCGACGTCAGGCCGGCCGCTGCTCTGACCGGCGTCGCCGCCGAGCCGCAACGGCGATGAGCCCGCCCCCGAACGCGAGGGTGGCGGCGACCCATCCGCCGGCGGAACCGAGTCGGAGGCCGGTCGCGTCGACGACGATCGCGATCAGAGCGGTCGCAGCCAGGCCGAACGCCGGTGCGACGGCAACGGCGGGACCGCCTGGCCGAGGCAGTACGCTCCAGGCCCAGGGCAGTCCGATCAGCCCGAGGACCAGCAGCACCAAGACCCCGATCCACACCGGAGCGGGTGGACCGAAGGGACCGCC
>JBHELE010000294.1:0-6798 GCA_046263235.1 Actinomycetota bacterium | reverse complement strand
TCGCCGACCGACTCGGCGACGAGGAAGAGGTCGATGCCACGATCCTGTTCTCGGACCTCCGCGGCTTCACCTCGCTGGCCGAGGAGCTTCCGGCCCGGCAGCTCGCGGACGTCCTGGCGCGGCACCTCGCGGCCATGGGCGAGGTGGTGCTGGCTCACGGGGGCAACATCGACAAGTTCGCCGGCGACGCCGTCATGGCGGTATGGCTGGCGGACGCCGGTGACGATCACGCGCTCCGCGCGCTGCGGTGCGGCCTGGCCATGCAGGAGCGGCAGCGCGAGCTCAACTGGGAGTCGTGGGCGGCGCAGCTCGGACCGCTCGACATGGGCATCGGCGTGAACACCGGACCGGTGATCCTGTCCGCCGTCGGCGGCGAGGTTCGAAAGGAAACCACCGTGCTGGGCGACGCGGTGAACGTGGCCCAGCGGCTGCAGTCGGTAGCCGGCGGCGGCGAGGTGCTGGCAACGGCGTCGACCATCCAGGCCTGTGCCGAGGCCGCGGTCGAGCCGCTCGGTCCTCGCCTGGTCAAGGGAAGAAAGGAAGCCGTCGACGTCTACCGGGTCATCGCGGTCCCCTACGCCGAGACTTCCACGCCCGACACTCCTTGACGGCCGTCATCGAGGTCTCCGAGCTGCGGAAGGAGTACCGCCGCCTGCGTGGGCCGCCCGCTCTCGCCGTCGACCGTCTGGATCTGTCCGTACCCGCCGGTGGCGTCTTCGGATTCCTCGGCCCGAACGGGGCGGGGAAGACCACGACGATCCGCTGTCTGCTCGGTCTCGTCCGCCCAACGGCGGGCCGGTGCAGCGTCCTGGGCGCGGACGCGACTCGGGACCTGGCCTCGGTGATGGGGCGGATCGGGTCGATCGTGGAGACGCCGGCGCTGTATCCGAGGTTCTCGGGACGTCGGAATCTTCGGCTCTTGGGCCGGCTTCACGGGATCGGCCCGAAAGCGATCGACACGATCCTCGGGCGCGTCGGGCTGGCCGAGCGAGCCGACCACCTCGTCCGGACGTATTCGCTCGGGATGAAGCAGCGCCTCGGGATCGGGGCGGCCCTGTTGAAGGATCCCGAGATCCTCATCCTGGACGAGCCGGCCAACGGGCTCGACCCGGCCGGGATCAAAGAGGTTCGCGAGCTCATTCGAAGCCTGGGGGCTGAAGGTCGAACGGTGTTCGTGTCGAGCCATCAGCTCGCCGAGGTTCAGCAGATCGCCGACCGCGTGGCGATCCTGTCGCGGGGTCGGTCGGTCGTCGCAGGGTCGGTGAAGGACGTCCTGGCCCGGAGCGCGCCCCGCGGACTGGTGGTCCGTCTCGACGACCTCCAGGCCGGGCTGGACGCTCTCACCAAGGCGAGGATCGAGGCCCGGCTGGACGGCGATGCTCTCGTCGTGGCGGTGCCCCCGGAGGACGCCGCACGGGTCACGCAAACTCTGGCCCGCAAGAAGCTCTTCCTGACCGAACTTCGCCCCCAGGAGATCTCGCTGGAGACGGTGTTCCTGAAGCTCACGGAGCCGCCGCGATGACGCGCCTGCTTGGCGTCGAGGTCCGGCGCTACCTGTCCCGCCGCCTGGTCCGCGTGGTCGCCGGCCTGGCCGTAGTCGGCATCCTGACCGGCGCAGCCGTGATGTTCGTTCGGTCCCACCGCGTGGATTCGGCCCAGGCTCGCGCCATCCTCCAGGCGGCCGAGGCCCAACGTGACGCCGAGGTCCGGGCGTGCGCGTCTGGCCAGTTCGGGATCAGGCCGTCCGACGTCCCGCCCGGCCTCACCGCCGAGCAGTTCTGCGAGCAGCTGATCGGTCCGCCGCAGGTGTTCGATCGATCGTTCCACCTCACCGACGTGCGGGGCGCCATTCTGGGCGTCAGCGGCATCCTGATCTCGCTGGCCCTGCTGCTGGGCGCGTCGTTCATCGGGGCCGAGTGGCATCACGGAACCATGACCACCCTGCTGACATGGGAGCCCCGGAGGGTTCGGGTTTTCGCCTCGAAGATCGCTGTCGTCGCGGCGATGGCCTTCGCCGGCACCGTCATGCTCCTCGCCCTCCTCGGCGGCCTGCTCGCCGTGGTGGCCGCGGTGCGCGGAACGACGGTCGGCGCGGACACCACGTGGCTTCGAGGGGTCGTGGGCATCGCCCTTCGGTCGGCCACGGTGGCAGCCACGGCGGCGGTGGCCGGCGGCGCGCTGGCGTCGATCGGGCGTAACACGACGGCCGGGCTGGGCGTCGCGTTCGGGTACCTCGCCGTCCTCGAGCCGCTCGTGCGGGGCCTCCGGCCGGGATGGGGGCCGTGGCTGATCGAAAACAACCTCGCCACGTTCCTGGAGGGCACCCGCAGCCCCAATCCGGAGTTCACCTCGCGCTCGGTGGCGGCGGCCGGCCTGGTCGTCGGGGCGTACGCGCTCGGGCTGGCCGCCGCGGCGGCGGCGGCGTTTCGGGCCCGCGACGTGACCTGAGGCAGCCCCCACGGCCGCAGAAGGTCCGGCGTCTCCTCTCCCGGACACCGGACCTTCGCCGACCGACGAACGGCCGCTAGATGGTGATCGTGCCGCGGCAGACCTCGCCTGTGTCGGGGTTCCTGGCCGCGCCCACGATTGTGTCGGTCCCCGCCTGATTGGCGGTGAACCGGCGCACCTCGAACGACCCGCTCGGCGCGACGGTCTCGCGAATGCCCCGGAAGAACACGGTCCCGTTGTCGCTGAGGCGAACGCCCCAGGTCTGCCCGACGACGTTCGAGTCGACCTCGAACTCGACCTCGAGCCGCCCGTTGTCCAGGCCGCCCTTCAGCTTCCACGTGCTTCCCTGGCTACAAGAACCTTCTGCAATCACGTCGTTGCTTGATGCCACGGCAGCCGACTCCCCGCCCCATAGCGTGGCCACGGCCACCGCTCCGGCCACCGCCGCACGAAGTGTCTGTCGCATTCCAGTCCTCCCTTTCACCCGACGGGGTTCTGGTCGTCCCCGTTCCCGAGGCGAACCTATGAGGGCGCCGGTTATGCCCTCACCAAGGTGAGGTCGTCGTTCGGTTAGGTCTCGGTAGGCCCGCGGGGTCCGCGCCCGGAGACGCCCTCTAGGTAGCTATCGTTGACCACCGTGACGAAGCGCCGAGTCCTGCTGATCGAAGACGAACAGTCCATCGCCGAGCCTCTCGCCGCAGCGCTGGAGCGAGAGGGGTTCCAGCCCGTCGTGGCCGATACCGCCGCGGCCGGCCTGGAGGCGTTCCGGTCCCGGTCCCCCGACGTGATCCTGGTCGACGTGATGCTTCCCGACGGCGACGGTCGGGAGGTACTCCGGGAGATCCGCTCGTCGTCCCGCGTCCCGGTGATCATGCTCACCGCTCGCTCGCAGGAGATGGACCGAGTCGTGGGGCTGGAGCTCGGCGCGGACGACTACGTGGCGAAGCCGTTCAGCGGGGCGGAGCTTATGGCTCGCATCCGCGCGGTCCTTCGCCGCGTGTCCTCACCGACGCCCGCCGGCGGCACCGCGATGGACGTCGGCGACGTTCGGATGGACCTCGACACCCGAACGGTGACGAAGGCCGGGGACCGACTCGACCTGCCCCTCAAGGAGTTCGAGCTGCTTCGCATGCTCATGGAGTCGGCCGGCCGCGTGGTGACCCGGACCGCGCTCATGGACGAGGTGTGGGACCCCAACTGGTACGGGCCCACCAAGACGCTCGACGTCCACGTGAGTTCTCTCCGGAAGAAGCTCGGGGACGATCCTTCGAATCCGCGCTACATCCACACCGTTCGAGGGGTGGGGTTCCGGTTCGCCGCTCCCGAGGAGCTGACGTGACCGATCGAGGCGACCGGCGTCTCTTCCGACATTGACCCTTCGGGCCAGGCTGTTCCTGGCCGCGCTGTACGTCCTGCTCGTGGTGGTGGTCGGGCTGGAGGTGCCGCTCGCCACGTCCATCGCCCGCAGCAAGACGCGGGAGTTCGAGTCGGGGATCCTCACGAACACGAGCCTCCTGGCGGCACGGGTGAACGACGACGTGCCGCTGGCGGGGACCGATCCCACCCGAGCACCCGAGCCGCCGACCTCCATCGACCGGCTCGCCCGGCAAACGGCCGCCGAGGTCGGCGTGCCGTCGCTCCGGTTCGTGATCACCGACCGCCTCGGCCGCGTGCTCGCGGATTCGGCCGGAGAGGCCGCGGTCGGCGAGGTCTACATGACCCCCAGCCGACCGGAGTTCGCCCACGCCCTCCGAACGACCGGCAACCCGATCTATCGAAGCGTTCGCCACAGCGAGACCCTGGGGGAGGACCTGTTGGTGGTCGCGGTCCCGGTGGTGCACAACCGGGAACCGGTCGGCGTGGCCCGTGCGACGGTGCCGCTCGGGACCGTTCAGTCCGCCGTCCGGCGCATCTGGCTCGGACTGGGAGCGATCGGCCTCCTCGCCATCGTGGTCGGTCTGGCGGCGACGTGGTTCCTGGCGACGTCGGTGATCCGTCCGGTCCGGCGGCTGGAGGACGCGGCGGTCCAGCTCGGGTCCGGGGACCTCGAGGCCCGGGCCGATCCAGCCGGCCCCCGGGAGGTCGCCACCCTCGCTCGGGCGTTCAACCAGATGGCCGCGGTCCTGGCGGCGAACATGGCGGCCCAACGGGACTTCCTGGCCAACGCGTCGCATCAGCTTCGAACCCCCCTGACGGGGTTGCGCCTGCGACTGGAGGCCATCCGGGCCGAAGGCGGACCACCGGCCGAGCAGGCCGCGAGGGCCGAACAGGAGGTCGAGCGGCTGGCGAAGCTCGTCGACGATCTGCTGATGCTGGCGCGGGCGGCGTCGGCCGAATCCACCGGGTCGCGGCTCGATCTGGCCGACGCCGCCCGCACCGCCGCCGACCGCTGGGTCCAACCGGCTCACGACCAGGGAAAGTCCCTGACGCTCCAGTCGCCCCCGGCCGCCGCCTCCGCCTTCGCCTTCGCCGACCCGACCGACGTCGGGCACATCCTGGACAACCTCATCGAGAACGCCATTCGGTACACGCCGTCCGGCGCCCGCATCACCGTGCGAGCCGGTTCGCGGGACGGTCGTGCCTACCTGGAGGTGGCCGATGACGGACCGGGAATCCCGGCGGCGGACGCCGGGCGAATCTTCGAGCGCTTCTACCGCGGCTCGACCGGGCGCCAGGCCGGCCCCGGGACCGGGCTCGGCCTGGCCATCGCGGCGCAGCTCGCCCGCCGGTGGGGCGGTGACCTCGAGCTCCAGAACGGGCGCGGGGCCACGTTCGTCGCCTCTTTTCCGGCGGAACCTGCCGTTTCTTAACCTTCGTGTGGGGCGGTGATGGGACGGCGAGCCGTACGCTCGCCAGCGTGAACCGACTCAAGGTATGGCTGCTCGCCCTGGGCGGTATCGCCCTTCCAGTCGCCCTGGTATTCACGTCGGTGTTCATCAATCGCGAGCTGAACGCGTCGGCGACCGTCCCGGGCCTGGATGACGCCGGCCCGGCCGCGGTCTCCTCCGACCGGCGCTCCGACTCGCGCGGCCCCGGTGAAGGATCCGATCGGTGTTCGGAGCCCGGCCACGCCACGAATGACTGCATGGGCACCTCCGGATCGTCCCCGTCGTCGGACGAATCGGATCCCTCCGGGACGTCAGGGTCCGGAAGTTCCGGGAGCTCCGGCTCCGGCGACACCTCGACGTCGTCCGGAACCTCCGCCGACAACTCCGGACCGTCGGACAACTCCGGATCGGGGAGCGACAACTCGGGGTCGGGTTCCACCAGCTCCGGGTCCGGTAGCTCGGGCTCCGGTGGCGACGACGGCACCAACTCCGGGTCCGGCAGCGACGACTGACGTCGCCGCCGCGTTGACCGAAGTCTGACCGAACCCTGACTCGTTCGAGGCCGGTCCCTTGGCTTGCCCTCCTTACCGTGGAGTCGAAGGAAATCGAATCCCGGAAGGAGGGATGAAGAATGTTGAAGCGGATCTTCCTGGCCGTGATGGTGGCGGCCACGGTCGGCGCAGGGGCCACGCTCATCGCCGACGCCGCGACGCCGGCGGCCTCCACCTCGGTGGACGTTCGCGGGCCGTGCGACGAGGCCGAGCACGCCAACGACCCACGGTGTGCCGGTCCTCAGCAGCCCGAGGACGACGCCGCCGACGAGGCCGACGACGTGGACGAGGCGAACGAGGTCGGCGAGGACATCAGCGGCCCGTGCGACGAGGCCGAGCACGCCAACGACCCGCGCTGCACGGGCGTCCAGGATCCGGACGACGACCGCTCCGGGCCGTCGGAGAACTCCGGACCGTCCGAGAACTCCGGTCCCGGCTCGGCGAACTCCGGCCCGGGTTCGGACAACTCCGGCTCGGACAACTCCGGTCCAGGCTCTGGCGACGAGTCCGGCTCGGACAACTCCGGTCCCGGGTCGGGCGACGAGTCCGGATCGGAGAACTCCGGTCCAGGCTCCGGCTAGCGCCGGTCCACGTTCCCAACGAAGGCGAGACGGGGACCCCTCGGGGTCCCCGTTTCGCGTTTCAGATCCGCGGAAACGAGAGACGCGGAGCGTCCCCGCCGGAAGTCTCCGCCGATTCGATCTGGTCGGCGTGCGCGGACGTGGTGCGCGCCAGGCGCGCCACGGGGATGTCGCGGTGGCCATCCTCGTAACGGGCGATCCGTCCGGATCCTCGACGCAACAGCGTCTTCGCGCCGTGCAGGTTGCCTCGCAGCAGGTGGACGTATCCCGCGCCGAGCTGCGACAGACCCTTGAAGAACTCCGCCTCCGGCGTTCGCTTCGCCTGCTTCCAGCACGTCTCCCACGCCTCGTGTGCCGGGAAGAAGCGCTGCGCGTTCCAGTGCTCGACGC
>JBHELE010000293.1:0-3552 GCA_046263235.1 Actinomycetota bacterium | reverse complement strand
TGTTCATCGAACCCGAAGGCAGGACGGTCGAGCTCGTCGCAGGCCAGGCTGCGTTCATTCCGCCGACCTGGCCGTGCGGTGTGACCTCGGTTCGGGCTCAGGCAGTCGTCGTGTCCGTCGCCTCCCCGCCCCCGGTGGAGGGCGCGATGTACACCCTCCCGGTCGAGATCGATCCGCCGCGGCCGGCCGCCGTGGTCGACGAGGACGAGCAGCCGGTCGAACCCGCCGGGGACGATCGCCAGTTCCGGGTCTTGATCGACCCTCGCCACGGGGCACGCCACGTCACGCAGTTCGTCGGGTTCATCCATCGGAGCCGGGCTCCGTTCCACACGCATACGTACGAGGAAGCCATCTACATCCTGGAAGGCGATGGGATCCTGCACGTCGCCGGCGACGACGGCTTCGACGCACCCATTCGCCCCGGCTCCAGCATCTTCCTGCCGCCGGGAACGCCCCACTGCCTGGAGAACTCCAGCGACGGAGTCCTGAAGCTACTGGGGGTGTTCAGCCCGCCGGGATCTCCGGGACCGAGAGGCGACTGACGACACGGAGCGCCGACGCTCCGCGTCCGGTTCAAGCCGTGGCGCTCTCCAGGTCCCGAACCACGCGCCGGCTGGTGCCGAAGAGGACCTGAACGAACGTGCCGCGCCGTTCGACCGCGGCCACCTCATCGTCGATCCACCGGCGCATCGAGTCTGCGAACTGTGACGCGTCGCCCGCGCTGTCCCATACGGTCTGGAGGAGCACCGCCACGTCGTCCCCGTCGGACCACGCGCGGTACTCCCCACCGTCCCATCCGGCCGCGGCGGATTCGGCCTCCTCATCCGACAGACGAAGGTCGAGCGCCACACGAAGCCACAGTTCCCCCACCTGGTAGACGTCGAGCGGCTCCCACGGTCCGCCCAGCTTCTCCGCGATCTCCGCGACGTCGACGTCGGTGGGCCGGTCGCGCCGGTACCGTTCGGGGTGAAGGACCTGTTCGGTGGTGACCGGCGGATTTCGGAAGGCCCGGTTCAACGCCGGGATCCCGCCCTCGGAGAGAAGCGACTCGACGAACACCGGACCGACCTGATACGGCGCGATGAACAGATCGATGACGAACTCCGGCACCGAGGGGGGCGGCGGAGGAAACGAGCTGGCTTCCTGGTTCCATTGCGTGAGCTCCTCCGGCGAAAGGTTGGCGCTGGCCCACCGCAGCGACATGGTGACCGCGTCTCCCTCGGCCAGCGCGATCAGGGCGGCGAGCTGCTCGTCCTGGCACGCTCCCTCCAGTTCGTCGAGTCGGCTGAGGTTGAACCGCTGGTCGTCGAGCGCGTGGGTCAGCTCGTGCGAGAGCGTGACGCGCTCGTGGGGCGTCGGCGACGCCGACCCGGAGAACACGAGTTGGTGGGTTTGCGTGTCGTAGAACCCGACGATCTGGCTGCCGGCGAAGTCGCCCAGCGCCTTGCGCAGATCCGTGCCTCGTGGGATCAGCCCGATGGTGCTCCACGCCCGGGCTCGCCGATCCATCATCTCCTGCGGGTACGACCGGTCCAGAGCGCGTTTCAGCAGCCCTCCGATCTCGGCCTGATCGACCGGGTCGACGGTGATGGGGCGCGTGAACTCGACCCCACGGACCTCCTCGACCTCGTCCGCGACCTCGGCGATCGCCTTCGGCAGGGGGCGCCGCGCCACCGTGGGGCGGGGCGCCAGCGGGGGGAGGCGGCACAGCGGATCGTTCGGCCCCGCCACCGGGCTCGGCGGCGCCGACCTCGCCGGTGACCGTCTGGTCACCGGCGGCGCCGCGGGTTCCGTGCAGGCCACGGCGGTCAAGGCGGCGACCACCGCCGTCACCGCGAGTCGCCGCCTTCTCGTTCTCATCGCGTCCTCGACATGACCAGAGCGCCGACGGTTAGAGCGACCGCCGCGCCGGAGCACCCGATCGAGATCCACGGAGCCAGCCGGCTTGCCGTGAAATGCGACAGCGCCACCGCCGCGCCGGCGCCCAGGAGAAACACGAATCCGCCGCCGTACACCCGCAGCGGCGTGAGGCGGCTCACCGGCGGTCCAGCCGTTCGGTCAGGTAGCGGACGACCCCGTCGATGGGGAGGCGGTCCTGTTTCATGCTGTCGCGCTCGCGCACGGTGACGGCGCGGTCCTCCAGCGTCTCGAAGTCCACGGTCACGCAGTACGGCGTTCCCACCTCGTCCTGCCGGCGGTATCGCCGGCCGATGGATCCGGAGTCGTCGTACTGCGTGAACCAGCGCGGCCTGACCAGGTCGAGCACGCGACGGGCCTCCGGCACCAGCGATTCGTTCCTGGACAGAGGAAGCACCGCGACCTTGATCGGAGCGAGGTCCGGATGGAGCCTCAACACCGTCCGCCGCTCGGTCTTGCCGGTCGCCGTTGGCGCCTCCTCCTCTCGGTACGAATCCAGCAGGAATGCCAGGAGCGCCCGGTCGACCCCCGCGGCCGGCTCGATCACGAACGGGACGTATCGCCGGTCGGTCTCCTGGTCGTAATACGTCAGGTCCTGGCCGGAGGACTCGGCGTGGGCCTTGAGATCGAAGTCGGTGCGGTTGGCGATTCCCTCCAGCTCCCCCCACTCCGTGAACGGGAAGCGGTACTCGATGTCCACGGTGCGCTTCGAGTAATGCGAGAGCTCATCGGCGGCGTGCTCGCGCAGCCGAAGGTTCTCCTTCGTGATCCCGAGGTCGATGTACCACTGGAGCCGCGCGTTGACCCAGTACTCGTGCCATTCGTCGTCGGTACCGGGCTCGACGAAGAACTCCATCTCCATCTGCTCGAACTCCCGCAGGCGAAAGATGAAGTTGCCCGGCGTGATCTCGTTGCGAAACGACTTGCCGATCTGCGCGATCCCGAACGGAATCTTCCGGCGCATGGACTGCTGGATGGTCACGAAGTCGACGAACATGGCCTGGGCCGTCTCCGGCCTCAGGTACACCGCGGCGGCATCCTCCTCCACCGGGCCCATGTACGTCTTGAACATGAGGTTGAAGTTGCGAGGATCGGTGAACCTGTCGTGGCCGCAGTTCGGACACTTCGCCCCGTGCGCCACGTCGACGGTGGTGTCGTCCTCCTCGTGACCCGACTGCGGGGCGTGCCAGCCGGGGAGGTGGTCGGCTCGGAACCGCTGGTGACAGTTCAGGCACTCCACCAGGGGGTCGGTGAAGACCTCGAGATGTCCGCTGGCCTCCCACACCCGGGGCGACATGATGATGGCGGCATCCAGTCCCACGACGTCGTCGCGAAGCTGGACCATGGATCGCCACCACGCGTTCTTGAGGTTGCGCTTCAGCTCGACCCCGAGCGGCCCGTAGTCCCACGACGAACGGAGCCCGCCGTAGATCTCGCTCGAGGGAAAGACGATCCCTCGCCTCTTGGCGAGGGACGTGATGGCGTCCATGAGGTCGGCCACTGGCCACTCCTTCTCTCCCGGCCGCTGGCTGCAGCCGCTGGCGTGGCCATCATGGTAGCGGTCGCCGGTTGCCGGGGGTCCGGCGTTCGACGGACCCCTACGTCGAGATCGACGGTCGGGGCGGACGGGCGGCC
>JBHELE010000292.1:0-5589 GCA_046263235.1 Actinomycetota bacterium | reverse complement strand
GATCTACGGGACGCTGAATCCAGGCGGCGGAGGGTTGCAGAGGTCGCGGAGGCGCTCGCGCAGACCCCGAAGGACGCGGGTCATGGCGGCGTCGGCCACGCGATTGTCCAGCTGCTGCGGGTCCCTGGTCAGGTCATACAGCTCCTCGTCGCCGGTCTCGTAGGCGACGAGGAGGTGGCGCGTGGAGCGGACGGCGCAGTACGTCGGTGGATCGATCTCGTCGGCGCTCCCGCCGACGCCGTGGGTGTGCTCGATCAGGACGTCCTCGCGCCACGGCGCGTCCGCGTCGCGAAGAAGCGCCATCAGGCTCGCGCCGTCGGCATCAGGCGGGTCGATGCCGGCGGCGTCGGCGAACGTCGGGGCGAAATCGATGTTCGACACGAGATGTCGATCGGTGCGAGCCGCCTGCACCACCGCGTCGAACCGAACGACGAGCGGAACCCCGATGCTCTCCTCGTAGGCCGCCGACTTCCCCTTCAGGCGATGCTCGCCCCACAGGTATCCGTTGTCGGAGGAGAACACGATCAGCGTGTCCCGGATTCGTCCGTCGCGACCGAGCTGGTCGACGATCCGCTTCACCGACCGGTCCACCTCCAGCAGGGTGCGGAGCATGTCTCGACGGACCTCATCGATCTCCCGCCGCGCCGCCGTCGTCAGCGGCGGCTGGTTCCGGACCCATCCCGGCTTGTCCGACACGTCGGGCTCGTCATAGCTGGCCGGCCGAAACGGAGGGAGCCCGCTGAACGCTTCGGCGTCCCGGGGGGCCGGCCTCGACGGGAAGTGGGGCGCGTGGAAGGCGAGGTACAGGAAGAACGGCTGCGAGGGATCTGTTTCGCGGATGAACCGTAGCGCCGCATCCGTGAGGAACGTGGTCGAGTAGCTCGCCTCGTCGAGACCGGCGAACCCCAACGCGCCCTGGTCGCTCACGCCGAAGCCGTAATAGGCGTCGCCGGTCGTGGCGAACCACCGGTCCCACCCGGGAGGGACGACCCCCGCCTGCGCCCGGCTGTATCCGTTCAGATACTTTCCGATGAGCGCCGTTCGATACCCGGCTCCCTGCAGAGCGGTCGCGATGGTGGACGAGTCGTCGAATGCCTCGAACCCCCCGTGCGGAGGGACGTTCGCGTACACGCCGGTGGCGTGCGAATACCGGCCGGTGAGGATTGTGGCCCGGCTCGGACAGCACAGGGGGTTCACCACCACGGCGTCCGGGAACGTCACGCCCTTGCCGCCTAGCTCGCGACGAACGTGGGGCATGACGTCGAGGGTGTCCGCCCGCTGATCGTCGGTCAGGATCATCACGATGTTCGGGCCGGACGCCGTCCCGCCGCTGTTCCGCGACGCCGTGCTTGTCGGGCGGGTCGTTGGTTCGCCGCCCCCGAGACACCCCGCCAGCACCGCCGCCGCCAGGGCCCCGACGGCGACTCGCCGCCCCGCCCGCGACGACGACGTCAGTGCGCGCCCTTCAGCTCCGGGCTGGAGTCCGCCTGCGGTCTGGCGTATTCGATGAGCTGCACGGTATTGCCGTCCGGGTCGTGGAAGCTGGCGAACCGGGCGTACCCCTGGACGTCGCCCTCGTGCCCGAACTCGACGCCCCGCTCGGCCAGCCGCGCCCTGGCGGCGTCGAGGTCGAGCACGGAGAACACGGCGGTCGCCCCGCCCGGCGACACCGGCCGTCCCTCGATCGCGCCGTGCAGCGCGAACTGTCTCCCCCCCGCGTCGAAGACCGCCCAGTTCGTGCCGTCGCGGCGAGTGAGGGTGAGGCCGAGAACGTCGCGGTAGAAGGCCACGGCTCGGTCCATGTGGGCCGTCCAGTAGTAGACGTGGTCGAGCTCCTGTACCACGCCCGAGGTCCGGGGCTGCGTCATCGAGGGCAGTGTAGCCGCGGCCGCCGGCGGCCCGAGCCGCGCTAGAGCTCGAGCCGGACCTTCGCCGGCAGGATCTTACGGGCGACCGCGCGAAGGACCCGCGAGGGAATCGAATCCGGCAGGCGTTCGAGCTCCAGCGGGGTGTCCATCACCAGGACGCCCGGCGAGTCGTGGTGGGCCGCCGTCCCGAGGTCCTCGAGGAGCTGGCGCATGGGCGCGTTGTCCTCCAGGACGTATGCCCGGAACGCGGTGATCCCGACCTCGAGAGCCCTCCCCGCCAGCAGCCCGAGCAGGATCGTGCCGAGCCCCCGACCGTGGTACTCGTCGATCACCGTGATGGCGGCCTCGGCGATGGCGGGATCGTCCTTCAGCCGCACGTACCGGGCCACCCCCACACCGAAGTCGGGATCGTCGGCCCGCACGGCGATCCAGGCGAAGTGGTCCACGAGATCGACCTCGGTAAGGTACGCCAGCATCTCGTCGGTGAGCGCCGGCATCGGAGCGAGGAAGCGCCGGTAGCGCGACTCCTCGGACAGGCGTTCGAACCCCTCTCGCAACAGCTTCTTGTCGTCGTGCCGGATGGGTCGGACCGAAACCGGCGTGCCATCCCTGAGGGTCACGGTGACCTCGCGCACGGGGGCGATCCCGCCGGGGCCACCGCTGCCGGGCTCGGTCATGAGCGGAGGAGGCGAAGCTTCTGCGCCTGGAATTCCTGGTCGGTGAGGACGCCCTCCTGGCGCAGACGGTCCAACCGCTCGAGCTCCCCGGCCACGGAGGGCGTCGTGCCCGGCGTCGACATCCGCCGCTGGTTCTCCTCCCCCATCTCGTAGATGAGCTTCTGCACGTCCTCCGGCCGTCGGACGTTGTCGAACGTCTCCTGACCGAACTCCCCGGGCGACTCGATCGTCAGATCGCCCGCCCCGATCAGCCGCTCGAAGACGCTCTGGTTGAACCGAACGTCGCTGATCTTCTCCAGCGGGATCTCCATGGATCGCTTGGCGAACCAGCCCGACCGATGGATCAACCGATCCGACGTGACCACGAAGTGCGACGTCACCCAGGCCACGATCTCCCGGGCCGGCCACGCCAGGAACGCCACGACGGCGGCGGCGACGATGGCCCACCGGACCCAGGCCGGCCAGGTGTCGGGGACGTACACCAGGCCGGCGACGGCCGCGGCGACGATCACGATCGTGACCGCGACCGGTCCGAGGAGGGCGATCCAGTGCGGTCGAACGTCCAGGACGAGCTGTTCGCCCTCGGACAACAACCGGCGGGGAAACGGCATCGGCCGAACCTACCTCCCGCCGTGCCCGCGGGCAACCGTCGGGTCAGTCGAGGTGCACGACCTCGCCGAACGCCACCGGCCGCGGTCCCTGGGCGGTCTCGACCAGCAGCTCTCCACCGCGGCCCACGCCGACGGCCATGCCCTCGACGTGGACGTCTCCGGACAGGGTGGCCCGCACGCGCCGCCCGAGGGTGACGCACCTGTCTCGGTAGCGCGCCAGGAGATCCGGCCGGACCTCACCAGCCCCGCCCAGCTCGCCGCGAAGCGAACGGAGCACGGCTTCGAGGAGGTCCGCCAACGTGGGAGCGCGTCCCTCCTGGGCCAGGCTCGTGGCGGTGTCACGAAGCTCCGGGGGAAAGTCCTCCGCCCTCTGGAGGACGTTCGTTCCGATCCCGATGACGACGTGCTCCAGCCGGCCGCCGGCGACCGCGGCCTCCGGAAGGATCCCACCGACCTTTCGTTCCCGGACCACCAGGTCGTTCGGCCACTTGCATCGGACGGGGGCGTCCGCGACGTCCGCGCAGGCGGTGGCGACGGCCAGGGCCGCCCCCAGCGACAGGAGCGGCGCGTCGGCCGGTGGCAGCGCGGGTCGAAGCAGGACCGACAGGAGCAGGGAGGAGCCCGGCTCGGAGATCCACGTCCGACCAAGGCGCCCCCGCCCCGCGGTCTGATGGCCGGCCACCAGCACCGTCCAGGCCGGCGCGCCGTTCATAGCCAGCCGCAGCAGGTCAGAGTTCGTCGAATCCGTCTCCCGGACGAACCGCGCCGGCGCGGGGATCCGGACGGCCCGCGCCGCTTCGGCGACGCTATGCTGCGTCAACACCCGCAGGACCTCCCGGAGGCTCGATCGGCATGAGTGAGCGGCGATTGTCCCCCAGCGGAGCGGCGCATGGCTGAGCCACGCGTGCTCGTGGCCAACCGAGGGGAGATCGCCGTCCGGGTCATTCGAACGTGTCGCGAAATGGGCATCCCGACGGTCGCGGTGTACTCGGACCCGGACCGCGATGCCCTGCACGTCGAGATGGCGGACGACGCATACCAGCTCGGACCGGCCTCGCCCGCGGAGTCCTACCTGAACGTCGAGCGCATCCTCGACGCGGCCTGGCAATCGCAAGCGACCGCCGTGCATCCCGGCTACGGCTTCCTCGCCGAGAACGCGGACTTCGCCCAGGCCGTGGGTGACGCCGGTCTGGTGTTCGTGGGGCCGCCGGCCCAGGCCATGATCGCCATGGGCGACAAGATCACGGCGCGCCGGACCGCCGAGCGCGTCGGGGCGCCGACCGTGCCCGGGACGCTCGATCCGGTCGGTCCCGCCGACGCCGCGCGGGAGGCGGAACGGATCGGCTTCCCCATGGTCGTGAAGGCGGCCTTCGGCGGAGGCGGCAAGGGCATGCGCCTGGTCCGCACGCCGGACGAGGTCGGCGACGCGGTCGAGCGCTCCGCTCGAGAGGCCACGGCGTACTTCGGCCGGCCGGAGGTGTATCTGGAGCGCTACATCGAACGGGCCCACCACGTGGAGGCGCAGATCCTCGCCGATGCCCACGGCCACGTCTCGTTCCTGGGCGAGCGCGACTGCACGCTGCAGCGCCGGTACCAGAAGCTGGTCGAGGAGAGCCCGTCGCCGGTGGTGGACGACGCCCTCCGGACCCGGATCGCCGACGCCGCCCTGGCCATCGCCCGGGAGGTCGGCTACGTGAACGCCGGGACGCTGGAGTTCCTGGTGGACGACGACGGGTCGTTCTATTTCATGGAGATGAACACGCGGCTCCAGGTCGAGCACCCCGTGACGGAGCTGTGTGACGGGCTGGACCTGGTTCGCCTGCAGCTCGCCGTGGCGCTGGGCGAGCGGGTGGAGCTGGCCCCGGAGCCGCGGGGGCACGCCATCGAGTGCCGCATCAACGCGGAGGACCCCTTCCGTGACTTCCTTCCCGGTCCGGGGCTCGTGACGGCCCTTCGCCCGCCGTCGGGTCCGTTCGTCCGGCTGGACAGCGGTGTGACGGAGGGACGGGCTGTCGTCGGCGACTACGACTCGCTGTTCGCGAAGCTCATCGTGTGGGGCGAGGACCGCGAGATCGCCCGGCGCCGGATGCTACGGGCGCTCGACGAGTTCGAGGTGGAGGGCATCCCGACCACGATCCCGTTCCACCAGTGGGTGCTGCAGACGCCCGAGTTCCGGGACGCCACGGCCGACACGCGGTGGGTCGAACGGGCCCTGGAGGCCGGGGCATTCGTGTCGCCGGACGGCGCCGGACCCCGGCCGGTGGCACCGGCGAGGTCGCAGCCGCCCCTCCGGCTCACGGTCGAGGTCGAAGGACACCGCGTCCCCGTGCGCGTGTGGGGAGACGCCCGACGGCCGCCCCCCGCTCCCCCACCGTCGTCCATGGGCCACGGCGGCCACGTGGCAGGCATCGTCGCGTCGCCCATGCAGGGCAC
>JBHELE010000291.1:0-2782 GCA_046263235.1 Actinomycetota bacterium | reverse complement strand
CGAGCGGATCGTCGCCAACATCCCGGCGGACGGTGACAGCGGCTCGTGGGCGTGCACGACGTCCGGTCCGAACCGTCGCAGCGCCGATCCGATCCGTCGGGCAGACCGAACCGAGAAACAGATCGGGGCCACGGTGCCCTGATATCGAACCGCGACCGGGTGGCCGACCGGGATCACGTCCGCATCCGCCACCGGCGCTCGTGACGGGGTCAGGATCACCACGCGATGGTCGCGGTCTCGGAGATGCCGGGCCAGCTCCGAGACGTGGACCTGGACCCCTCCCGGCGCATCCCAGGCGTACGGGCACGCCAGGGCGATCCTCACGGAGAGACGCGCTGCGGAGGGGCGGCCGGCCCGCCGCGGACGTCGGCGGCGGCCGTCGGTGGGGACGCCTCACGGCCCTCGTCCATGGGCGGCAGCTCTTCCCAGGCGGGCTGGAACATGTGCCAGTCGGTGGGGGAGGCGGCGATGAACCGTTCGAACCGTTCCGCCACCAGCTGCGTCAGGGCCGTCACGTCGGCCCGGGTGTCACCCGACGGAGTGAACTCGAGGGGCGGTTCGATGATGCAGTGCCAGCCGTCCTTCGTCGTGAACACCGCGGCGGCGCCCATCGGCGTGCCGGTCATCAGGGCCAGGTACGCGGGGCCAGCCGGCATCAGCCGGGGCGCGCCGAACATCTCCACCCGCACGCCTCGCCCGGTGAGGTCCCGGTCCGCCACCAGCGTGATGATCTCGTTCTCGCCCAACAGGCGGACCAGCTCCCGACCGGTCTTCCCGGCGTCCGACAGCGGGACGATCCCCATGCCCAGCGCGCGCCGATGCCGGAGGAACAGCTCGTACACGCTGGCCGGCTTGAGCACCTCGGCCACCGCGGTCATCCGATACCCCTGGAGGCAGAGCCAGTGACCGGCCGCGTCCCAGTTCCCCATGTGCGGCAGGGCGAGGATGAGCCCCTTCCCGGCCTCCAGCGCATGGTCGATGTGCTCCCGGCCCTCCAGGACGAAGCGACGGTCGACCTCGTCGGGCGGCATCGTTCGGAGGGCGAACGTCTCATACCAGTACCTCCCGTACAGCCGGTAGCACTCCTCGACCGCGGCCTTGACCAACGGCGATCCGGCCGGATGGCCGAGGACCTGCGCCACGTTCGCCTCGACGATCGCCCGTTGTTCCGGGCTCCGCCGCATCTGCGCGAGGAGCGTCAGCTCTCCGAGCCGAAGGCCGGCCGCACGGGGCAGCCGCATGCCGAGCCACTCGACCGTCCGCATCAGTCGGTACGAGCCGCTCTCGTCCTGCTGCGGGACCGTCACCCAACGCCCCACGTCATCAGCTGACGGCGGCGCTCCTGCGCGACGACGTTCGACGCCCGAACGCCCGCCGCGAGGATGGTCACGACCCCGAATGCGGCGAGGGTCCACTGCACCCAGCCGGTCAACAGCGCCAGCACCAGCAGACCCTGCCGGACGGCGCGGTACGGAACCGCCTCCCGGCCGCGGTACCCGAGCGCTTCGCCGCGGGCGCGCTCGTATGCCGCGAGATACGACGCCGCCAGACCGACCAGGGCCAGGATGCTCACCAGCGGGGCTTCGCCCCGCCACACCCACGCCACCGCCGCCAGCAGGCACGCGTCGAACAGCCGATCCACCGTTCGCTCGGCGAATCGCCGGCGGGCCCCCGGGACGACCGGGATGATCCCCACCATCACGGCGAAGGCCACCAGCGCTGCGAACCCAGCGAGCAGGCGTTGGTCGGCCAGCAACAACCACGTCGCCGCGCCGGTCGCCTCCACCGAAACGAACATCGCCAGAAAAGAGAGGAGAGGAGATTCGCCCGTCGTCTGGGGATCCGGCCGGGGCATGTCGCGGCCGAGCCTATCACCAGCCGTGGGAGGGTATCGCCGCAGGTCGGAGGCCCCGAACGCGTCTCCTATAATCGGCCCCTGCGGCGGAGCCGTCGCGATTCGGCGCCGAATCGGCCAACCACGGGGAAGGGATGCATGAACGTCTACGAGGCCCAGAACATCCGCAACGTGCTGTTGGTCGGCCATAGCGGCGCCGGGAAGACCACCCTCGCGGAGGCCCTGCTGTTCGGCGCCGGATCGATCACCCGGATGGGCAGCGTCGAAGATGGCAACACCGTGTCCGACCACGACCCGGAAGAGGTCCGTCGGGGCATCAGCGTGTCGCTGGCGCTGGCCCCGATCGAGTGGAGCGGCACGAAGATCAACGTGATGGACGCGCCCGGATACGCCGACTTCATCGGCGACGTGAAGGGGGCGTTGCGGGCGGCGGACGCGTGCCTGTTCGTCGTCTCCGCCGTCGACGGGGTCGAGGTCCAGACCGAAGTCGTGTGGGAGCTCGCCGCGGAGGCGGGTCTTCCCCGGGCCATCTTCATGAACAAGCTGGACCGGGACCGGGCCTCGTTCGACCGGACCCTGGAGGAGCTGGTGAAGGCGTTCGGGACCCAGGTCGCGCCGGTGCACCTCCCCATCGGCGAGGAGCACGACTTCACGGGCGTCATGGACCTGCTGACCCGGCGGGCCTGGCGGTACGAGTCCGGGCCGCACGGCACCGAAGATGAGTGGCCCGAGGATCTCGCGGCGAAGGCCGATCCCTACCGGGAGCGGCTGCAGGACGCGGTCGCCGAAGCGGACGATGCCCTTCTGGAGAAATACCTGGACCAGGGCGAGCTCTCCCCCGACGAGATCGTGCAAGGGGTGAAGGCGGGCTTGGTCGACGCGAAGTTCTCCCCCGTGCTTGTGGGCGCGGCCGGCCGCGCCATCGGC
>JBHELE010000290.1:0-6235 GCA_046263235.1 Actinomycetota bacterium | reverse complement strand
CCGGCGACGACCAGCGCGACGCCGAACCACAGCCAGAACGTGGAGCCGGTCATGAAGCTGCCCTTCAGCGCCCCCGCACCCTGAAAGATCCACACTCCACCGGTGAGGATCATCGCGACGGCGAGCACGCCCAGCGCCGTCTTCACCTCGCGCGTGCGGGCCGCGGAACGGCCAGGCGACGACCGTGATCCACCGCCATCGCCACGGCGGCGGTGATGGCCAGGTTCCCCAGCCACGCGCCGAGGGCGCCCGCGACCACGGCGATCGCAAGCGAGGACCCGCGAAGGTCGGCAACCAGCAGCCCGTGGCGCACTCCCGCGTAGGCGAGAAACGCCGCCAGGACCCATACCGGGAGCGTGCCGAGAATGACCGGGATCTGCGGCGCGAAGAACAGACCGATCACCACCAGGGTGGTGCCCAGCATCACGTTCATGGCGGCGGTGCGCGCGCCCAACCGGTAGTGGGCGGTCAGCCCGCCGGCACCGTGACACATCGGCATCCCGCCACCCAACGCCGAGATCACGTTGCCGATCCCCGCGGAGGTGCACACCCGCGAGGGAGTGACTCGCGATGCCCGCGAGCCGAAGTACTCGTGCTCCAGATCGGTCGTGGCGACGACGGCGTTGCCGAACGTCAGCGGGAGCTGCGGCACCACGAGCAACAAGAAGGCCGTGCCCAGGGCATGCCACCCGGGGACGTCCCACGAGGGCACATGGATCGAGACGGAACCGGCCGGTCCGCCGGTGGCGGCCACCGACGCGACCACCCCGACGCCGAGGACGAGCAGCGCGACGGCGTAGCGACGGCTCCGGGCCGCCCACACCACGGCCGCCAGCGCGCCGACCGCGAGCATCATCGGCCACGGCGACGGCGGTGCGCCTCGAAACACGTCCGGGGGATCCGCCACGAGCCTCAACGCCGTGATGACGAGGAGCACGCCGACGCCCAGTTGCAGCGCTCGAACCACTGCATGGGTGAACAACCGCGCCACGAGGTCGGCGACCTCCTTCACCGACAGCAGGAGGAGGAACAGACCGATCTCCAGGCCCGCCGCGTGGATGACCCCGGGGGCGACTTGCTGAGCCACGGCCACCGCCGTCAAGGCCTTCAGCGGCTGAACCGGAAACGGCACGCCGAACGCGATTCCCGAGCCCAGAACGAGCACTCCCGCGAACAGCAGGATGCTCCCCGCGTCCACGCCGTTCACGAGGACGAGCGCCGCGACCAGGGGCACCAGGATCCCGAGGTCGGCGACGGCGCCGGAGAGATCGCCGGCGGTGGGTCGGACCCGTCGGGCATGTGCGCTCGCCGGAGTCACCGTCCCGGACGGCGTCCTCACCTGGCCGGACCGTCCTCGCGGCTCACCATCACCGAGGTCGCCTTGATCGTCGCCACCACCCGAACGCCCGGCGCCAGGGCGAGTTCCTCGACCGCGTCGCGGGTGATGGCCGCGGCCAGCCGATAGGGGCCGGCCTCGATCTCGACCACCGCCATGACGCCGTCTGCCTCGATCCCGGTCACGATGCCCGCCAGCCGGTTCCGCGCCGAGAGGCGGGATCCGGTCGGGAGGCGCGGAGCCCGGCCGCTCAACCGCTCGACCTCGGACCGAGGCACGCGGCGCCGGTTCGACTGATCACGAACGACCCGGATCCGGCCCTCTCGATCCCACCGGCGAAGCGTGTCGAGGCTGATCCCAAGGGCACGGGCGGCGTCGCCGGCCTTCAGCGTGCGCGTGTCCTCGGTGCCACCCGTCCCCCGGGGAGATCGCCTTGCCGGCATGGATGCACATCTTACGCCCAGGCGTTGCCTAGGCGCAGAGGCCAGGGCTCAGGTGTGACCGACCACCACTCGGGTCACGCCGACGCCACCCCTGGTGCTTCGAACGTCCTTGAACCCGCCGTGTCGCAGGACGGTCGCCACTTGACGCGACCGGTCCGGGCTGACCTCGACCAGCAGCCAGCCTCCCCGCCGAAGCCAACCGGGCGCCTCTTCGGTAACACGCTCCAGCAGCTTAATGCCCGTCTTCGAGTGATCGGTCAGCGAGTCCAACGGTTCGAACTTCCGGATCTCGTCGGGGAGCGTCCGGAGCTCGCCCCGTCGCACGTACGGGGGATGGATCGTGACGACGTCGACCCTGCGCTGCAGATCGGACGACAGCGGCGCGAAGAGATCCCCCTTGACGAAGTGGACGTTGTTGATGCCGAGGCGCCGGGCATTCCACCGCGCCATCACGATGGGACGGTCGGAGATGTCGATGCCGAACACCTTCGCTTGCGGAACCTCCTTCGCCACCGCCAGCGCGACCGGTCCCACGCCCGTCGCCAGGTCGACGTGGAATGGCTCCCGGCGGGTTCGCAATCGACGCGCGGCTTGCTCGACCATGAACTCGCTCGACTCGCGCGGGATGAACGCGCCCGGCCCCACATCCAACGTCAGACCGGCGAATCTCGTTCGCTGCGTGATGTACGCGTTCGGCTCGCCGCGGGCTCGTCGCGCCAACAGCTGACGGAACTTTCGAACGAACCGCTCGTCGACGTCCTGCAGATGGTCGAGGTCGTCCTGGTCCCGTCCCAGGACGAACGCCAGCAGCTCCTCGGCGTCGTAGCGTTCCTTCCCCGCGTGGGGATGCTCGATGGCGTCGGATTGCTTCAGCTGCGCTTCCGCCTCATCGAGGACTTTCTTCACCGAGGGCATGGCGTGCATCATACGGTCATGGACTTTCGCGACACCGCGGACGAGGCTGCCTTTCGAACGAAGCTTCGCCAATGGCTCGAAGCGAATCTCCCGCCAGGGTGGAACACACCGGGCTTCGTCGAACCGGAAGGTCCGGAGCGGTTGTCGTTCTACAAGGATTGGTCGCGGCGCCTCTACGACGCGGGCTACGTCGGCATTCACTGGCCGAAGAAGTACGGCGGTCGCGAGGAGCCGCTGACGTACCAGGCGATCGCCCTCGAGGAGCTGGCCCGGGCCGAGGCGCCGGAGCACATCGGCCTGATCGGGATCGGCATGGCCGGTCCGACGATCATGGCGCACGGGACCGACGAGCAGAGGGACCGGTTGCTCAAGAACATCCTCACCGGGGAGGAGGTGTGGTGTCAGGGGTTCTCCGAGCCCGGGGCAGGGAGCGACCTCGCGTCGCTGCAAACGAAGGCCGAACCCGACGGCGAGGGCTTTCGCGTCAGCGGCCAGAAGGTGTGGTCGAGCTTCGCGCACATCGCCGACTGGTGCATCCTGCTCGCCCGGACCGACGCGTCCGGATCGAAGCACCAGGGCATCACGTACTTCCTCATGGACATGCACGCGCCGGGAGTGAAGGTCCGTCCCCTTCGCCAGATTACCGGCGACGCAGAGTTCAACGAGATCTTCATGGACGGCGTGCACATCCCACCCGAACGCGTCCTGGGCGAGGTGGGCCAGGGATGGCAGGTCGCCATCACGACGCTCATGAACGAGCGGGCCGCGGTCGGGTTCGCCCTGCTGGCCCGGCTCGACGTGGGAATGCGCCGGCTCACCGCGTTGGTGAAGCAGACGGCCCGAAACGGCGACCGCGCCGCGGACGATCCGCTGGTCCGTGACCGGCTGGCGGACCTGTGGATCGACCTGCAGGGGCTTCGGTTCACGATCTACCGGTCGTTCTCGGCCCTTCTGAAAACGGGCCTTCCCGGACCCGAGGGCTCCGGGGCGAAGCTGGTGTGGTCGGAGACCAACCAGGCAATCACCAAGCTCGCTCTGGAGATCGAAGGCACTCACGCGATGCTGGGACCGGGGTCCGAGCGGGTCCCGGACGGCGGTCGGTGGCAGCGACTGCAGCTTCGAAGCCGCGGGAACAGCATCGAGGCCGGGACGTCGGAGATCCTCCGCAACATCATCGCCGAGCGAGTGCTCGGGCTTCCCAAGTCGTCGCGGTAGGGGGCGGGTGACGTGGACTTCGCGTTCTCGCAAGAGCAGGAGATGCTCCGGTCATCGGCCCGCGAGTTCCTCCGCGCCCGCTATCCCGCCGACCGCGTCGCCGGCATCGCCGACGGCGGGGGCTTCGACCGGTCGGAATGGTCCGCCATCGCCGACATGGGATGGACCGGCATCTCCGTCCCGGAGGACGAAGGCGGGGCGGGTCTCGGGTTCCTTGAGGAGATTGTCCTGTCGGAGGAGCTCGGGCGCTCTCTGTACCCCGGCCCGTTCTTCTCGTCCGTCGTTCTGGCGTTACCCCTCATTCGGGCCGTCCGGGCTACCGACCTGGTGACCGAGATGGTGCGCGGCTCCACCGTTGTCACGCTCGCGTGGGCTGGCCCGGATGGCACCTTCGATTCCGATGTGCCACCGAAAGCCGAATGGAACGACGAGCGGCTCACCGCGGAACGGCTGTTCGTGCCGGACCTCGCGGTCTCGGACGTTGCGATCGTCATCGGGGCGTTTGCGGACGGCGTCGGCGTGTGGACGGTGCCGCAGGGCGTCGACGGGGCTCGGCGTCGAACGCATCCGACCGTCGACTCCACCCGGCCGATGGGCGAGCTGATCCTGCACAACGTCCCCGCCCCTCTGGCCGGCGTCATCGCATCCGAACAGCTCGCGGCGGTTCGCGATCGCGCGCTGGCGGCGCTCGCCGCGGAGGCCGTGGGCGTGGGGTCCGCCGCACTCGACATGGCGGTCGCGCACGTCAAGGAGCGGGAGCAGTTCGGCCGGCCCGTCGGGACATTCCAGGCGGTGTCGCATCAGCTCGCCCAGACCTTCATCGAGCTCGAGACGGCGCGATCGCTGGCGTACTGGGCCGGTTGGGCGGTATCGGAAGGTGCGCCGGAGGCGCCGGCCGCCGCGGCCGCGTCGAAGGCTCGGGCGAGCGAGGCTGCGGTCGCCGCGTGCGAGCGCGCCATCCAGGTTCACGGAGGCATCGGCTTCACGTGGGAGCACGCCCTGCACAGGTGGTACAAGCGAGCCCTCGGCATCTCGGCCTTCATGGGATGGCCGTCGGAGCATCGCGCCCGCGTGGCAACCGCGATCTTGGACTGAGCCGCCACCGTAGAATCGAAGGAGTCATGGCACGCACGTCGAAGCTCCGTCCCGTCTCCTCCGACGAACCGGCGCCGCGTCCCGCCGCCACGGACCAGATCCGCCTCACCGCCGACCGGATCCTGGTGAAGGTCCCCGACGAGAGCGAGCGGCGGTCGAAGGGCGGCCTGCTCATCCCGGCGACCGCCGCCAACCCCATCAAGCGGTGCGTGTGGTCCGACGTCATCCAGGTCGGCCCGGAGACACGAAACGTCAAGACCGGCGATCGGGTCCTGTTCATCCCACATTCGGCCCTGGAGGTGGACGTCAACGGGGAGGTGTTCCTGTTGCTTCGGGAACGGGACATCCAGGCCGTGTCGTCCAGCCGCAAGGACCGCCACGCCGGCCAGTACCTCTAGGCGCTAGCCATCCTCTTCGCGAAGACTCATGCGGTAGACGAGGTCGTCACCGTCGACGAGTTCGACCGTTTCGACGCCTCCGTCCAACAGCTCCTGCCATTCGTCGCCGAGCCATCGCTCCGCTTCGGGCTGACCAGCGAAATCGTCGGACCTGCCGACGCTGACGCCTGACGAATCCACGTAGCGCCAGAACGGCATCGCCTTACTTGAGCAGGCGCGACAGTCGTCGGTCGGCCAGGATCTTCCCGCCGGTCTGGCACCTCGGGCAGTACGTCACCTCGTGCGACTCGTACGAGACGCGCCGAAGGTCCTCGCCGCACCGAGGACATGCGGTCCCGGACTTCCCGTGCACGATCCAGTGATCGCCCAGCTTCGTCGGCAGGCCGTCCTCGCGCCTTCGCTCCGCCTCGAGCCCCTCCTCCAGCACCGATCGAACGGCCTCCAGGAACTCACGCCGTTCGTCCTCCCTCAACGAGGCCAGCGACCGAAACGGCGACAGCCTCGCCCGGTGAAGGATGTCGTCCGCGTACCCCCGGCCGATCCCGGCCACCCTGCGCTGATCCCGGAGCATCGCGTGCAGGCGGCCGGTGTCGTCCCCGCTCATGACGAGATCCCGAAACTCGTCCGAGAACGGCTCCGGCCCCAGCTTGGCCAACGGGCCGGGATCGTCGTCGGGCAGAAGCCACCACCCCGCCTTGCGTTCGGTCCCGAACTCCTTGACCAGCAGCACCGGGTCGCGGTCGAACCGGATGCGCAGGACCCCGCCCTTCGGCCGGCCACCCGTGGACGTCGGCAAAAAAACGATTCGTCCTCCTTGCGACAGATGCACCAAC
>JBHELE010000289.1:0-5418 GCA_046263235.1 Actinomycetota bacterium | reverse complement strand
CCGGCGCACTGCTTCGAGAACCTCTCCAGCAGCGGCTGGATCTCCGCCTCGTACTGCCGCGCGTCTTCGGCGGTGTAGATCCCCATGAGATAGGCATCGTTGTCCCAGCCGTTGATCGCCATCTCCTGGCGCGCCATTCCCTCGGCGTTGCCGCCGAGGATGATGTCGACGCCGCGGCCGGCCATGTTGGTGGCCACCGTGACCGCCCCCAGCCGTCCGGCCTGGGCGATGATGCCGGCCTCCTTCTCGTGGTGCTTGGCGTTGAGCACGCGGTGCGGAACGCCTCGCTTGGACAGGATGCGCGACAGGTGCTCGGACTTCTCCACCGACACGGTCCCGATCAGCACCGGTTGACCCCGCTCGTGGCGTTCGGCGATGTCCTCGGTGACTGCCGTCCACTTGGCGTCCTCGGTCTTGTACACGAGGTCCTGCTCGTCCAGCCGGATCATGGGCTGGTTCGTGGGGATCTCCACCACGCCCAGCTTGTAGACCTCCTCGAACTCACGAGCCTGGGTCCGGGCCGTCCCGGTCATGCCGGCGAGCTTTTCGTACATCCGGAAGTAGTTCTGGATAGTGATGGTGGCGAGAGTCTGGTTCTCCTCCTTGATGCGGACGCCCTCCTTGGCCTCGATGGCCTGGTGGAGGCCCTCCGAGTACCGCCGGCCCTCCAGGACGCGGCCCGTGAACTCGTCGACGATCTTCACCTCACCCTGCTGGGTCACGAGGTAGTCCACGTCGCGCTTGTACAGCTCCTTGGCCCGAAGGGCGTTCTGGAAGTAGTGCACCAGCGGGGTGTTGACCTGCTCGTACAGGTTGTCGATGCCGAGCTCTCGTTCGACCTTCTCCACGCCGGCCTCGAGGATCGACACGGTGCGTTTCTGCTCGTCCACCTCGTAGTCGGCGTCCCGCTGCAGGCGCGGGGCCATGCGGGCGAACGTGACGTACCACTTCGCGGAGTCAGCGACCATGCCACTGATGATCAGCGGGGTGCGGGCCTCGTCGATCAGGATCGAGTCCACCTCGTCCACGATGGCGAAGGCGTGCCCTCGTTGGACCATGTCCTGCGTCCGCATGGCCATGTTGTCGCGCAAGTAGTCGAAGCCGAACTCGTTGTTCGTCCCGTACGTGATGTCGGACCCGTATGCCGGACGACGATCCTCGGGCGACATCTGGGTCTGGATCAGCCCGACGGAGACCCCCAGGAGCCGGAAGATCGGTCCCATCCACTCCGAGTCACGTTTGGCCAGGTAGTCGTTGACGGTAACGACGTGCACGCCCTTTCCGGTAAGCGAGTTGAGGTAGGCGGGCATGGTTGAGACCAGGGTCTTTCCTTCACCGGTCTTCATCTCGGCGATGTTGCCCTGGTGCAGGACCACCGCCCCCATGACCTGCACGTCGAAGTGACGCTGCCCGATGGTCCGCTTCGCCGACTCCCGGACCAGCGCGAACGCCTCGGGCAGGATGTCGTCCAGGCGATGGTCGTCCGCGAGCTGCCGCTTCAGCTCTTCGGTCTTCGCGGGGAGATCAGCGTCGGTGAGCTCGCTCAGCTCCTCCTCGTAGGAGTTGACCAGGCCGACGTAGTCCTCCAGCCGCTTGATCCGGCGGCCTTCACCGATCGAACCGATCTTGTCGATGACGCTCAATGGACTCTCCTGGATGACGACAGAGGAACCCGAACTCCGGGGTTCGATTATAGGGACGAGCCTCGAAAGCCCTCAGGGCCTCAGCAGACCCAGATGTGAAGGTCGACGCCCGGGCTTGCCCACCGCGGGAACGAGCCGAGGCGATCCCGCCTCACGACCGTCCCTTCGTGGCGCGACACGAATAGCCACTCGGCCTGGCCATCGTCGTCGAGGAGCATCCAGTCGCCCTGCGGCGACCACGCCACCCACCACGAGTCGGGGACGCCGCGCCTAATCACGACGTCTTGGCCGGTGGAAGGGTCGTAGACGTGAAGAACCGACGATTGCTTCGGGTAGCCATTCGCCGTCGTGTAGGAGAGCTCGGAGGCCTTCGGCGACCACGTCGGGACCGTGTCCGCCTTCCCGGTCGGGATGACCTCGAAGACGCCGCGCGCCGACGAGCCAACTGCGACCGCTCGTTTCGAGACGCCATCAACCCTCCAGTAGGCCGGCGCGGCGAAGAATCGTCCGTCCGACGACCACGAGAGATGGAAGACGTCGAGGTCAATCCCTCGGGCACTGGATGGCAGCTGCTCGCGCAGCCCCCACGTGGGATCGAGCGACGCGACCGTGCCATGGAAGGGGTGCCAGACCTCGAGTCTCCTCGGCCCCCAGCCGCTCAGCAGGACCCGCCCACTCGGCGTCCACGAGACCGGTTCAAGACGATCCGTCGCGAGGTCACGGACGGAGCCGTCGCGTCCGCTGACACGAATCGTCCACGTCTGCCTTCCATGCTCGAAAACGCTGTAGGCGAGGTGCGTGCCGCTCGGAGAGATCGCGGAAAGCAGCCCGTATCCGGTCGGCCACCGCCGGACCTCCCTCCACTTCGACCCATCGCGACGGAACTCTCGAAGCCGGGGAGGACCGCCGGTATACGGATTGACCAAGATACGGCTCCTGTGGAGCGGATCCCAGTACGCATCGGCGGCTTCCCAGCGGCCGAACGTCGTCATGACCCCGTCGGGATCCAGGACGCCGATGCCGCGTGCCGCCAGGAAGACGATGCCGCCTCCTCCCGGCGTTGAGCGGAGCGACGACCGCGGAGCGGGAGGAACCCACCCAGCCACCCGAGGACGAGGCTCCGGGAAGCCGCCACGCACGGTCCCGCCAGCCGGAGCAGCAAGGCCAGTGCAGACCACGAGGACTACCAGCGCGGCTGCCGGTGCACGCCTCATCGTCGATAGGACGACGATGGAAGGGTCCTGGTTCGGAAAGGAGTTACTTGATCTCGAGCAGCTTCTCCCGCACGGCGTAGACCACCGCCTCCATCCGGGAGTGCAGGTGCAGCTTCTCCAGGATGTTTCGGATGTGGTTCTTCACCGTGTTCTCCGAGATGAACAGCTCCTTGGCGATGTCGCGGTTGTTCATCCCCTGGGCCACCAGCTTCAGGACCTCCATCTCGCGGTCGGTCAGCCGCGGGGCGGGGAGCTGCTGGCGCTCGTTGGCACGCTTCGACATCGCGGCGAACTCCGTCAGGAGCTTCGACGCCATGGACGGAGAGATCCGTGATTGGCCGGCCCACACGGAGCGGACCGCTTCGGCGACCTCGTCGATGGAGATCTCCTTCAACAGGTAGCCGGACGCGCCGGCCTTGATCGCGTCGTACAGGTCGGCCTCCTCGTCCGAGATCGTGAGCATCAGGATCTTGGCGTGGGGCAGGCTGTCCTTGATCTGCTCGGTGGCCTTGATCCCGGACTGGCCGGGCATGCGGACGTCCATGAGCACGACGTCCGGCATCAGCTCCTGGGCCTTGTCGACGGCTTCGTGACCGTCCGCGGCCTCGCCGACCACGTCGATGTCCGATTCCTGTCGCAACACCATCTGCAGCCCGCGCCGGAACAGCGCGTGGTCGTCCACGATCAGGACCCGGAGCTTCTCGTCCATCCCATCCCCGCGGCTCGACCCCGATCGGATCGGCCGAATCGCCAAGTCCTGGCGTCCGACCTAGCTCGAACCGCCTGCCGACTGAGGACTAGTTCGCGGTGATTGTAGTCGATCGGTCCTGCCGGTCCATCGGTCGTGAAGCTTGCCGCGATAGCGCGAGATCTGCCGCTCCAACCGCTCCACGACCTGGTCGATGGCTTCCTCCACGTCGCGACCGCTGCCATGCGCCCGATACGTTCGGCGCGGGGTGGCGCAGGCAACCTCGACCCGACGACCACCGTCGATGCGAGGCGTCGGGTGCCCGACCACTTCGACCTCCAGACGGGTCGCCTCCGGAACCACCCGGGCCAGCTTCGCCAGCTTGTGCTCGGCCGCTCGACGTACCCCGTCCGTGAGCCGGGTGCCTCGAGCCTTGAGGACGAGTTCCACTGCGCCGTTTATATCCCATCGGGGCGCCCCGGACTCACGGGATTTCGGGAGACTCCGGTGGAAGGTGGCTTCGGTCCGGCTGACCTGGTCTTTGGCCCCACACTCGCCTGCGGAGGGGATCACGGCCGTTGAGGCCGCTTAGCGCCTTCTCCCGGCCGGCCGGAGCCGGCCGGGGCAGGGCTTACATCTAAACCGCACCATGCTCAGCGACCAACAGTCGCCTTACGTGGGTCGTTTCGCCTGCGGCTGGCATCGACTACCGGAGGATTCCCCCGGGCAACCACAGTCCCGGACCGAAGCCGTCGCCATTGTAGCAACGGGCCGGGAGCGGCCCGCCCAGTGAGCGAGCGGCCGTGAGGACGTGGACCGAACGAGCGCCCGCCGCCACCAGCGTGCGCGCGCACGAGGCGCTGGTGAACCCGGTGGTCAGCACGTCGTCGACGAGCACCACCGACGGGGGCGCCGTCCCAACGGCGGCGAACGCGTCCTCGAGGGCGAGGCGACGGTCCGCGGCGGACCGCCTGGCCTGCGGGTCCGTTTCGACGACCCGCGCGAGGAGCGGCCTCACCGGGGCGCCGACCCACGCCGCCACCGATCTCGCCAACACCTCCGCCTGGTCGAAGGACCGCGTTCGGCGCCTTCGTCGTCCGAGCGGAACCCATGTGATCGTGAACGGTCCTCCCTCGGCCATGGGCCCGGCCGGCCCGGCCAGGCGTGCGTCGACGAACGCTCCGACGAACGGAGCCATCGCGTCGGCGATCGAGCGCTCGCCAGCGAACTTCAGCCGCAGCAGCGCCCGGCGAATCGGACCGGCGTACAGGAACGGGGCTCGAGCCCACGTGATGGGCGACGGCGGACAGTCGGAGCATTCGGCGACGCGTTCAAGCAGGGGGCGGCCGCATCGGAAGCATCCGGGTGGCGTCAGCCACGCGACCTCCGACCTGCAATCGTGGCAGAAAGGCCATCCGGGTCCGCGGCAGCCCGCGCACGCTCGCGGGAACAGAGCCTCGACGATCCGACCTCGCACGTCGGCACGGTACGGGGCGTCGCCGACATGCCCGCCGTTCTCGTGCAGGGCCGGCGGAGGTCGGCCTACGAAAGAGGAACACGGATGGTGGGTGATTCCGCTCCGCCGGGTCCGCGGACGAGCACGTTCGCCAGGCGGGCCGTCCGGGGGATCGGATAGAAGAGCGTTCGGACGTCCCCCGCGGGCACCCTCGAGCCGCCCGAGGCGTCCGCCGGGAGTGGCTCGACGGCCGAGCCGTCGGCGATGAGCACGGCTGTCGCGGCGACCGCCGGATCGGAGGGGCGCCATACGACCGCCGCGTGGTCGGGCGTCATCTCGAAACGATCGACCAGGACCTCGGACCGGCCCGCCCGAAGGGTCCGTCCAATGGCGACGGAACCCCGGCGGCTCTCCCCG
>JBHELE010000288.1:0-4790 GCA_046263235.1 Actinomycetota bacterium | reverse complement strand
GATCTCACCTGTCCCCGCAAGCCGCCCATAGTCCCATCCCGGTCGCGCGTGCCTCCGTCTCGGCGGATTCGAATCGTGCGGCCATCTTCGTGTTCGGTGAAACCGGATAGGACGTGGCGTAGCCATCCCGAACGAGCGTGAGGTTGAACAGCTCGTCACCCACGTAGACATACGCGAGGAGCCGCCCGTACCGATCGCGTCGCTCGACATCGAACTCGAGCCTCACGGGGCGGCCGGTCAGCCGGTCCCTCGTGAACCGGCCGGCCTCGACACCGAAGCACTCGCCCGGGCCGCCGTACCAGGGAACCTCCGGCGTATCCACCCCGATCAGTCGGACGGCTTCGTCCGTTCCGCCGTGTACGACGTGAATCGTGTCGCCGTCAGTCACGTGCAGGACCGGGACCGCATCGAGTCGCGACGGTCCCCTCGTCGCGCTCTGGCATGCGGCCAGCAGCCACGCGGCGAAGACCAGCGCGTGCTTCCATGACATGCCGGCCGCACGATAGCGGCGGGGTCCGACAGTCGATCGACTTGGGGGGAACGCGGGACAGCTAGTGAGCGCTGTACTACGGAGCCAGCGGCCGATGCTCGAACGGTGTCGACAGCACCACGGTCGTTCGGGTGTTCACGCCCGCCTTCTCGCGGAGCCGGCGGAGAAAATCCTCGAGGTCCGACGTGGTCTTCGTCCTCACCTTCAGGATGTAGTTCTCGTCGCCGGCGACGGAATGACACGCCTCCACCTCGGGGAACTCCCGTACCCGATCCGGAAGGTCGTCCGGCTGGGTCGCCGAGAGGGGTGAGACGGATACGAGCGCGGTCACGAAGAGCCCCACGGCCTCCGGATCCACGTCGGCCCGGTACGACCTGATCACGCCCGCTTGCTCGAGCTTCCGGACGCGGTCGTGGACGCTCGAAGCGGCCATCCCCACCCGCTTGCCGATCTCCGAGTACGTCGCGCGGGCATCGTCTTGCAGGACCGCCAGAATGCGCAGATCTCGAACATCCATGCCAGAATCATACGCTCACCCGAAGGATCTTCGGTCTGATGTAGGAGATTCCGGATAGAATGGCGCCCGACGGCCCGAGGCGACGCGCCGCACGGGTGCCGCCGATCGGTCGCAGTGGAGGGCGCGTGACCGTACACGACTTCGAAGCGAAACTGCCGCGGAACCTGGACCGCCCCGGGCCTCGCGAAGCTCGCGCCCATGCGGCCACGCAGCCGCTCACTTATCCATTGGAGCGGGACTTCGTCGAGCCCGACTGGCGGCGCCTTCCCGGGTATCAGGACGTCTCCGCCGAACAGTGGGAGAGCGCGCAGTGGCAGCGCGCGCACAGCGTGAAGAACCTCAAGGAGCTCCGGGCGGCGCTGGGCGACTACCTTACCGACGACCTGGCCGAGGACATCCATCGCGACATGGTCGAGCGGGCCACGATGTCCATGCTCATCCCGCCGCAGATGATCAACACGATGAACGAGCGAGACCTCCGCAGCGACCCCATTCGCCGCTACATGGCGCCCGCGTTCCCCGACCGGGATGCGCAGTGGCCGTCCCACCCATACGCGGCGCGGGATTCCTTGCACGAGGCGGACATGTGGGCGGTGGAGGGCCTGACGCACCGCTACCCGACCAAGGTTCTGGCCGAGATCCTCCCCACGTGTCCGCAGTACTGCGGGCACTGCACGCGGATGGATCTGGTGGGCAACAGCACGCCGCAGGTCGCGAAGTACAAGTTCGAGATCAGCCAGCCCGACCGCCTCCAGATGATGCTCGAGTACCTGCGCCGAACTCCGTCGGTGCGCGATGTGGTGGTCTCTGGTGGGGACGTGGCAAACATGCCGCCGAAGCGGCTGGAGGACTTCGTCTCGGCGCTGTTGGACATCGACAACATCCGGGACATCCGGCTGGCGACGAAGGCGCTGATGGGGTTGCCGCAGCACTTCCTCCAGCCGGACGTGCAGCAGAGCCTTGACCGGTTGGGAGCGAAGGCGCGAACGAGAGGCGTCGACATCGCCATCCACACCCACGTCAACCACGCCAATCAACTGACCCCACTGGTGGCCAGGGCCGCCGGCCAGTTCTTCGACTGGGGCTATCGAGACGTGCGGAATCAGGGCGTTCTGCTGCGGGGCGTCAACGCGACCGCGAAGGACCTGTTGGAGCTGTCGTTCACGCTGCTCGACAGGTGCCGGATCCTTCCGTACTACTTCTACATGTGCGACATGATTCCGGGCTCCGAACACTGGCGGCTGGCGGTGTGGGAAGCGCAGGCGTTACAGCACGCGATCATGGGATACCTACCCGGGTTCGCCACGCCGAGGATCGTCTGCGACGTGCCGTTCGTCGGCAAGCGATGGGTCCACCAGGCGGACTCGTACGACCGTGAGAAGGGGATCAGCTACTGGACCAAGAACTACCGGACGGGGATCGAATACGACGACCCCGAGGCCCTGCAGCGACGGTACCCGTACTACGACCCGATCTCGACGCTGCCGGACTCCGGACAGGCGTGGTGGCGACGGCATTCGCGCGAGTTGCAGCCGGCCACCTGACGTCCGTCCCGGCCGGGTAGCATTTCGCGCCGTGCGCACCACGGAATTCGAGATCAACACGGCGGGACGGCTCGTTTCCGACATCACCGACCGGATCGAGGCGTTCGCCCACGAGGCCGGCACCGACGGCCTGCTGCACGTGTTCCTGCCGCACGCCACGGCCGGGCTTGCGCTCATGGAGACCGGGTCCGGGTCGGAGGAGGACCTGGCCGAGGTCATCGACGGTGTGCTTCCCCGGGACGACCGGTACCGCCACCGGCACGGCTCGACCGGTCATGGAGCCGATCACCTTCTGCCCGCGTTCGTCTCGCCGTCGCTCATGCTCCCCGTCCACCGTGGCCGCGTCGCCCTTGGCACATGGCAGAGCGTGGTGGTGGTCGATCCGAATCGCGAGAACAACCGTCGCCGCGTCCGGCTGAGCCTCGTCTCCGGATAACGGCCGTGGCCGAGGACTTCCTTCACCGGTACGCGACGACACAGCGGTTCACGCTGGGGATTCCTCGGGCGTTCACGATATCGCCCGACGGGATTCGCGTGGCCTTCCTGCGCGCGCTCGCCGGCGATGACCCCACGACCGCGCTTTGGACGCTGGACGTGGCGTCGGGGGAGGAGCGACTCGTCTGTGACCCGCGCGACTTGCCGGTGGACGCCGGCGATGTGCCCGTGGAGGAGAGGGCCAGGCGGGAGCGGGCCCGGGAACGGGCCGGCGGCATCGTTGCGTACGCCACCGACCGAAGCGTCTCGACGGCGGCATTCGCCGTGGGCAGTGCCCTCTACGCGGCCGACCTGATGTCCGGCGAGGTGACCGCCCGACGGTCGATCGGTCCGGTGGTCGACCCGCGACCAGATCCCACGGGCCGTCGGATCGCGTACGCGAGCGGCGGCGGCCTGCACGTCGTCGACAACGATGAACAAGACACAACCCTTGCAACCGAGGACGAAGACGACGTGACCTGGGGGCTGGCCGAGTTCGTCGCGGCCGAGGAGATGGAGCGCCTGCGCGGGTACTGGTGGTCGCCGGAGGGGACCGCCATCCTCGCGGCCAGGGTGGACAACCGGCCGGTGCGGCTGTGGACCATCGCCGATCCGGCCAACCCGGCCCAGGAGCCGACGCGGATCCGCTATCCGGTCGCCGGCACGGCGAACGCCGATGTCTCAGTGGCCATTCTTGGCCTGGATGGAAAACGGGTGGATGCCGACTGGGACCGGGAGGCCTTCCCGTATCTGGCCCGGGCCGCGTGGCGTGAGCGGAGGCCGCCGACGATCCAGGTCCAGTCCCGGGACCAACGGGTGCTCCGGATCCTGACCATCGACCCGGAGACCGGAACGGTAGAGGTGGTTCGGGAGGACCACGACGAGGTGTGGCTCGACATCGTGCCGGGCATTCCCGACTGGCTGGACGACGGCCGGTTGGTCACGACCGCCGACGACAGGGAGACGCGCAGGCTTCGATTCGACGACCAGTTCGAGACGCCGCCGGGACTGCAGGTGCGTGCCGTCCTGTACGCCGGCGAATCCGTCGTGGTGACGGCATCCGACGAGCCGACGGAGCAGCAGGTCATCCGCATCCACGCAGGTGGGGATCTCGACCAGCTGTCGCGAGGGCCAGGGCTCCACGGCGGCGCCGCCTCCGATGACGTCGCGGTGATCATCTCGGCGTCGCTCGACCGAATCGACACCCGGACCGTCATCGTGCGCGGTCAAGAGGAGGTCGCCGAGATCCGCTCCGTGGCCGATACGCCGCCGATCGACGTGCGGGCCACCGTCACCTCACTGGGGTCCCGGGAGCTTCGAGCGGTGGTCCTCACGCCCACCGGCGCGACGCCTCACGGGCCTCTCCCCGTCCTGATGGATCCCTACGGCGGCCCACATGGCCAGCGAGTGATCGCGTCGCGGCGCGCCTTCGCCCTGTCCCAGTGGTTCGCGGACCAGGGTTTCGCCGTGATCGTGGCTGACGGGCGTGGAACCCCCGGGCGCGGGCCATCGTGGGATCGCGCCGTCTACCAGCGCGCGGCCGAGACTGCCCTCGACGACCAGGTCGACGCCCTCCACGCGGCGGCCAACGCGGACCCTCGGGTCGACCTCACGCGGGTTGCCATCCGGGGGTGGTCGTTCGGAGGCGAGCTCGCCGCGATGGCCGTCCTTCGGCGCCCTGACGTCTTTCACGCTGCGGTTGCCGGCGCGCCCGTGACCGATCAGATGCTCTACGACACGCACTACACCGAGCGATACCTGGGGC
>JBHELE010000287.1:0-3334 GCA_046263235.1 Actinomycetota bacterium | reverse complement strand
CTTCGTCCCTGGTCCGCCTCCGACCAGAACAGCGCGCCGAACAGGATGATGTCCGACATCCGGTCGATCACCGAGTCCAGGAAGGCTCCGGCGGGGCTGTCCTCCCCACGGAGACGGGCGACGCCACCGTCGAAGATGTCGAACAGACCGGCCACGATCAGCAGGAGTCCCGGAACCAGCCGCTCGCCCCGGACGAGCAGCCACCCGACGAAGCCGTTCGCCACGAGCGAAAGAATCGTGAGCTGCCACGGCCGGATCCCCGATCGGTACAGGCCGGCCAGGGCCAGGCGGTACGGCCAGGCGAAGACGTCATGGAACAGCGGTCCCATGAAGCTCTCGTTCCGCCGCGGTGCCGGCAGGTCGCGGACCCGGGGCGCGCCGCTGCCCCTTCCCGGTCCGTCGACCGGCCTGCTGCGCGGCTTGGTCCGCATCGCCGAAGCCTACTCCCGGTTTGCCGGTCACAGGTCGTTGGGCAAGACTCCGCTCGGGACAGCCCGAGGAGGTCGCACATGGCGAAGCGCGCACGTGATATTGCCGACGCCGCGGCGTCGGCACTCGCCGAAATGGCATCGAAGGCCCCGGACGTGGCGAAGAAGGCGGCCAAGCGCGCGCCGGACGTCGCCAAGAAGGTGGCGGATCGATCGGCCAAGGCCGCGCAGAAGGCCGCGGACCGTGCCCCCGATGCGGCGGCGCGGGCTCCGAAGGCGGTCAGGCGAGCCGCGGAGCGGGCGGCCGACGCGGCGCCGAAGGTGGCCCAGCGGGTTTCGGAGAACGCCCCGAAGGTGGCCAAGCGCGTGGCGGATCGCGCCCCCGAGATCGCGATGGCCGCGGGAGCCGCGGTGGCTGCCGCCGGCGGGCGCTTGCTGGCCCGCCGTCGTCGGACCTCGGCCAGCACGCCGACGACCCAGCCCACGCCGGCCACGGTGAAGCCGGCGACCGCAAAGAAGTCGACCGCGAAGAAGTCGACCGCGACCAAGTCTGCGGCGAAGCGCTCGACGGCGAAGAAGTCCACGGCGACGTCCCGGGCCGCGACGCCGAAGCCGACGGTGCCGAAGCCGACGACGCCGGCTCCGACCACTCCTGCCGTGGGGCCGACCACGCCGTCGGCTCCGATGACGCCGACGGAGGCTCCGCCGCCGCCGGACACCGGGCTGGCGCCCTAGGGCGTCACCGGAGCAAGGGGAGCGTCAGGCTTCGGGCGAGGAACCCTCTGGCGTGCGTGGAGCGGGTTCGGGAGTCGCGGCCACGACGTCGACCGCCTCTCCCGGCTCGGGGCGGAGAAGGGTCCACACCACTCCGAACAGCGGGACCCACGCCACGAACAATGGCCAGGCGCGCTCGACGGCGCCCGCGAGAAAGACCGCCGCCACGGCCACCGCGAACAGGACCACCGACACGACGAGCTTCCGGGTCCTGGTCATCGCCGCTGCATCCTACCCGCGCCGTGGACCGCGGCCGGTGCCGGCTGATCGACCGGGCAGAAGTACGTCGTGCGCCCCGCGGCGACCGTTCGCGCCAGCGGTGCCCCACACCTCGGGCACCGCGCGTCCGGCCGGCCCCTGACGTGGCTGAGCCACGATCGCTTCCGAGGCACGTAGTCGAATCGCTCCACGGATTCCTTCAGCACACGGTGCATCGACGAGAACAAGCGCACGCGTTCTTCGTCGGTCAGTGATTCGACCGGGCGCTTCGGATGGAGGCGGGCCTGCCACAGCGTCTCGTCCGCGATGAGGTTTCCCACGCCGGCGACGAGCGTCTGGTCCATCAGGGCCGCCTTCACGCCGCCCCGTCGTCGCCGTAGCAGGTCGAGGAACGTGCGCCGGTCGACCGTGAGCGCGTCCGGACCGAGAGCGCCGGTGATCCGATTCGCCTCCTCCTGATCATGGGCCAGCCACACGCCGCCCAGCTTCCGCATGTTTCGGTAGCGAAGCTCCCCGCCCTCGTCTAGCTCGATCCACAGCCGATCGTGGCGATGGCGGTCGGGCTCGTCGCCCGACCACACGAGGTCTCCCGTCATGCCGAAGTGCAGCAGGAGCGCCGGGCCATCCGTCCAACAGATGAGCCACTTGCCGTGGCGGTCTGGGTCCTCGAACCGGCGGCCTCGAAGCGCGGACCGCAGCGTCCGAACCGTGACGTTGCGCAGGATCGTCGGATCGGCGCCGATCGAGCGCACGGTCTTCCCAGCGGCGTGACGATGAAAGAACCTGCGGTACGCCTCGACGTCGGGAAGCTCCGGCACGGTTCCAGTGTGTCGAATCCTGTGATCGTCGCCCCGATGGCCCCGCACGTGTTGACGAACCTCACTTTGGGGAGGCCTGTGAGGGTGGGTCAGGACAGAGAGGTCGGGTCGTCGGCATCGCGCCGGCCTCGTCGTCGCATGGCCCGTTCGGTCGGCGTAGCCGTGGCGGTCCTGCTCTCAGCGGTCGCCGTCGCGCGGTTCGTGTGGCTCCCGCACTACCGGCCTGGCCTCCAGGCGGGAGAGCGGTACGGCATCGATGTCTCCCACCACCAGGGATCGATCAATTGGACGGAGGTTGCCGGCGACGGGATCGCCTTCGCCTACATCAAGTCCACGGAAGGACGCGACTTCAGGGACGGTGAATTCCGGCGGAATTGGGACGGCGCGGGTAGAGCAGGCCTCGCCCGTGGGGCATACCACTTCTTCACGCTGTGCGCGCCGGGCGCGATGCAGGCGGAGCATTTCCTGGGAACGGTGCCGGCCGGAGAACTGGAGTTGCCGCCGGCCATAGATCTTGAGCTCGCAGGGAACTGCAGTCGGCGGCCGGACGGGGCAACGGTCCGCCGCGAGCTCCTCGCGTTCATCGAAGCGGTCGAGCAGGCCACCGGGCAACGAGTCGTTCTCTATGTCGGAGACGACTTCGAAGACCGATATCGGCTGAGGCGATCGCTCGCCCGTCCCCTCTGGTATCCGCGGTTTCTTCGTCGTCCACCGGCGGAGGAGTGGGTCATCTGGCAGGTCATGGGTCTCGCCCACGTCGATGGCGTGGAGGGCGACGTGGACCTCGACGTGATCCGGCTCGACCTGCTCGGGCCGCAGCCTGGTTAGCACACGGGGCCACGCCTACACTCACGCGGAGTCCTTGAGTCGGGAGATGTCGTTGGCCGGAGGGAACGAGCGGATCGTCATCGTGGGGGCGAACCTCGCGGGGGGCGCCGCCGCGACCACGCTTCGGCAGGAGGGATTCGCCGGTTCGCTCACCCTGATCGGGGCCGAGCCGTGGGCGCCGTACGAGCGGCCGCCGCTGTCCAAGGCGTACCTGCGCGGTGAGGAGGAACGCGAGAAGGCCTTCCTTCAGCCCGATCAGTGGTATCG
>JBHELE010000286.1:0-2986 GCA_046263235.1 Actinomycetota bacterium | reverse complement strand
TGATCGCCGAACGGGAACGCCTTGGTGTTCGCCCAGTCCAGGCGGTGGATCAACCGGCGATGACGCGTCCCCGCCTGCGCGTTGAGCCGTCCGATCGGCACGGTCGGTCGGGACCGGTCCGGCTGCCCGCCTCCTGTCGCGGACGAGCGGCCCCGGCCGGACCGGAGCAGCCCGGCGTCAGCAAGGAGCGGCGCCACGTGCACCAAGTGGTGGACCGGCCAGGAGCCGTGATCGGAGACAACGAGCACGGCGTCGTCGGCGGGCACGTGGTCGCGCAGGAACTCGCCCATGGCCCGGTCCACCAGGTCGTAGACATCGATGAGCTGAGGGGGCGGGTCGCCCTCACTCCACCACCGGTGGGCGGCGTGATCCGTCTCGCTGAAGACGGTGGCGAACACGTCGGGCTCTGCTCGTTCCATGGCCCATCGGGCGATCCGTCCCCGGAGGTCGAGGTGCTCGACCACCCGGTCCATCAGCACGTCGTCCGCGACCCGAATGTTCATCTGGCGGGGAACCTTGGTGGCCACCCGGGCCAGCTCCGCAGCCGCGGCCGGTGGGTGGACACTGTCGAAGGTCTCGTCCGGGTCGTCCCATCCAGGCACGACGACGCCATGCCGCAACGGCTCGGCCGGGTAGGTGTACGGGAACATGACCAGCGCCGTTCGGTACCCCGCCCGGTCGAGGCGCGCGAACAGCGTCGGAACCTTCCGGGCCCCTCCGGGAAGCGGCACGAACTCGTAGCCGCCCCCCAACCCCACGAACCCGAAGATCCCATGCTCGCCGGGGTTCGTCCCGGTCAGGAAGCTGGTGAACGAAGGAGGGGTGATGGCGGGCACCGTGGAGACCGCCGTGCCGGACTGGCCGCGGTCGGCGATCCCCTTGAGGTTCTCCAACCGGCTCTGCTTCCACGCTGCTTCGATGACCGCCCAGTCGGCCGCGTCCCAGCCGAATACGAACAGACGGGGCCGATCGCCCGGGACCATCCTCTCCCTCATTCCACGTAGCCGAGATCCCTCAGCCGACGCTCGATCTCCTCCAGCTCCCCGGCGTTGTAGCCCTCCGATGGCTGTCCCTCGACGTCTGCCGTGGGAGCGACCTCGAACGATAGCGCCCGCAGGACCTTGGGAAGGAGGCCCTCGATCGGCTCGACCGCGTCCAGGCCGAGATCAGCGTTCGCGACGAATATCCCCTCCCGGCGATGGCCTCCCCGCTTGACCTCCGTGAACAGCGTCCCGAAGTCGAGGATCCGGCCCAGCTGCGGCGAGTAACCGGTCGTGCCGTCGACGACGAGATCGGGGGCCAACGACACGGCGCCACCCCGGTAGAGGTCTTCGCGGCGGGCCACCGTGCTGAATACTCGGTCGCCCGTTGCGGGATCCCGGACGCCGGACAGGAATCGCGCCACGTCGCTCCGGACATCCTCGTACTCGTCCGGGGTCACGGCCGGGACCGGAAACGGCGGGCAGTTCACATACACGCCGGTCGCCATCAGCGTGTCACCCAACGGGAATGCCTTCGTTCGCGCCCAGTCGAAGCGAGCGAAGAAGTTGCGGCGGCCTCGGGCGGGGTGAAGGCGGCCGGGACCACCGGTGTTGGCCGGCGCCGGGTTGACCGGGACGGCGGAGTCCACCGGGCCGGCCGGCGCCCCGCTGGTCCGCCTTCCTCTGGCCAGGAACCCCCCCTCGGCCAGCAACGGCGCGACGTGGACGAAGCGGCGGATCGGCCACGACCCGTGGTCCGACACCACCAGAACCGTGTCGTCCTCACGGACGAATTCGCGGATCAGGCCCCCCATGGTCCGGTCGATCAGGTCGTACACGTCGATCAGCTCGGGAGGCGGATCACCCTCCAGCCACCACCGATGGGAGGCGTGGTCGGTCTCGCTGAACACCATGGCGAATACGCGGGGATTCGCGCGGTCGATGGCCCACCGGGCGATGCGGGCTTTCAGCTCGAGCGCTTCGTGCATCGCGCTTCGAAAGGCAGGTTCGGGAGCGCGCACGTTCGTCCGGCGCGGGACCCGCGGCACGAGGTCCGCCAGCGCCCGCCCGGCGTCCGGTGGGTGCACGCTGCCGAACGTCTCCTCCGGGTCGTCCCAGCCCGGGACGACGATGCCGTGCTCCAGAGGCTCGGCCGGAAACGTGTACGGGAACATGACCGAGGCCGTGCGGTTACCGGCCCGGTCGAGACGCCGAACGAGGGTGGGGACCTTGCGAGCTCCGCCGGGGACGGGCCGGTAGTCGTACCCGTCTCCTTTGGTCACGAAGCCGAAAATGCCGTGCTCTCCCGGGTCGGTCCCGGTCAAGAAGCTCGTGAACGCCGGCGGTGTGATCGGAGGGACCGTCGACATGGCGGTCCCGGACTGACCGCGTTCCGCCAGGGCGTGCAGGTTCTCGATGCGCCCCTGGCGCCACCCTGCCTCAACGACCGCCCAGTCGGCGGCATCCCAACCGAAGATGAACAGCTTGGACTGTGAAACCGCGGTCAATTGGCCTGCCGATCTCGGTCGACCAGTCGCGCGAAACACGAGCCGCTCGGCAGGCGTCGGCAAGCGAAACGGGGCACGTCCGGCATCGGCCGGAGTATAGCGACGAGCCGATGGGCCCCCTTCGGTGAAGGGTTGGCGTCACGCCGCGAAGCGCCTGGGCCGGCGGGGGGTCGGCCGTACACTTACCCGCTGATGAGCGACCCCACCAATCCCGGCTCGCCCTGGCCGACCAACGTGTTCCCCACTCCGGGCGGGACGGACAGCCCGGTGCTGTGGCCTCACGATCCATTCGACGTCACGACGCCCCCGCCGGCACCGCCATCCCGACCCACTCCCCCACGGTCGGCCCGAGACGAGGGCCGAGGCGACCTCCGCGTCCTCGCGCGCGGCGGCATCCTCAATTTCGCCAGCATCATCGCCTCGGCCGTCCTGAACGTCGTGCTGGTGGTCATCGTGACGAGAGGGTTCGGGACGTCGATGGCCGGCGTCTTCTTCGAG
>JBHELE010000285.1:0-5148 GCA_046263235.1 Actinomycetota bacterium | reverse complement strand
CGCCGGTCGCCACCGCCGCCGGTCCGCCCGGATGCCTCGGCCGGGGGCGGGCTAACCCGCCGACGGCGGAGGTGGCGAGGGCTGGGGCGGCCCCGGCTCCGGTTGGGGCGGCTGCGGTCCGGGCTGCGGGCCAGGCATGGGGTCCGGTCCAGGACCCGGCTCGGGAGGCGGAACCGGCCCCGGTTCGGGGGCGGGGAACGGTCCTGGCTCCGGCTGGGGCATGGGTCGCTCCGCGTGTGTCATCACACGGGTGCTACCCGAAACGACCCTCTCGATAACGCGTCGGTCAGCGCGCGGCGTACCGGGCGCCGGCTTGGGCAGACTCGCTGTTCGACGTGCCGTTTCCCGTGTTGTGGCCGTTCGCAGACCGCTCGTCCTGGCCGGCAGAGTCGGGCGCGGCCAGGCCCATGGCCACCGCGGCCATGGCCGCCTTCGTTCGGTTGCTTACGCCGAGCTTGCGGAAGACGGCCGCGAGGTGGGCCTTGACCGTCTTCTCCGACAGGAACAGGGCCCTGCTGATCTCGCGGTTGCTGCAGCCCTGGGCCAGGAACTCCAGGATGTCGATCTCACGGCGAGTGAGACCGGGATCCGGACGGTCACCGCTGCCCATCCCTCCAGGACCGGGTCGTGAGCTCTTCTCGAAGAGGTTTCGAACCGCCCTCGGCGAGAGGACGTTGCCGGAACCGGTCAAGGCCACGCGAATTGCCTGGCCGAGGTCCTCCGGCGTGGAGTCTTTCAGCAGGTAGCCGGCCGCGCCTTCGGCCAGCGCGCCCTTCACGTAGTCGGGGTCGTCGTACCCGGTGAGCATGATCACCGGAAGGCCCGGGTGGGCGGCGCGGACGTCCTTCAGGAGCTCGAGGCCATCGCGGCCCGGAAGTCGGATGTCGGCGACGACGATGGCGAAGTCGTCGTTCTCCAGAAGCTCGAGCGCCTCGGCCGTGTCCGCGGCCTCGGCGACCTCGGCTCCCTCCACGACGGACAACAGGAGCTGTGCCAACCCTTTCCGTACCAGGGTGTCGTCTTCGACCAAAAGGACCTTCACCTAGGCCACCTCCGTTGTCCGCCGCCCATGCCCTCCCGTGATAGGCATGGACGGTCGGACCGTCGCCCTCATGCGAAAGGTATCGGCGACCCGCTTCGACGCCTTGAGCCCTTCGACCGAGATTCGTGGCGCTGTCGGCTGTCGCTGCTACGACGAACGATGTACGCGACCCCAGCCCAACGGACGCCTACGACGTCGGTGCGGTCGCCTCGGCCGCCGCGGGGGGGTCGGTGGTGCTCACGCCGAGGGCGCCGGTAGCCCGGGCTAGCACCTGCGCGACGTCTTGGACCTTGATGACCTCGCCCTTCGCCTTGGCGCCGTCGTCGAGCATGATCAGGCAATACGGGCAGGCGACACCGAGCGTCTTCGCACCGGTGGAAATCGCTTCCTCGGTTCGCTCCATGTTGATGCGCTTGCCGAGATGCTCCTCCATCCACATGCGCGACCCGCCTGCGCCGCAGCAGAACGACCGTTCGTGATGGCGCGGGAGCTCCGTGGTGGCCACGCCCGGCAAGCGCTCGAGCACGTCACGAGGCTCGTCGTACACGCCGTTGTGGCGTCCCAGGTAACACGGGTCGTGGTACGTGATCAGCTCGTCGAGCTCCTGGGTCGGCTTCAGCCTGCCCTCCTTCATCAACCGAGCGAATAGTTGCGTGTGGTGGACGACCTCGTAGGTGCCGCCGAAGTCGGGGTATTCGTTCCGCAGCGTGTTGAAGCAGTGAGGACAGTTCACGATGATCTTTCGAACCCCCGCCGTGTTGAGCGTCTCGACGTTCTGACGGGCCAACTCCTGGAAGAGGTACTCGTTGCCGATCCGCCGGGCCGGGTCGCCGTTGCACAGCTCGCGTTGCCCCAGGATGGCGAACCGCACCCCGGCCTTCTGCAGGACCCTGACGACGGCCTGAGAGATTTTCTTCGCCCGGTCGTCGAACGACCCGGCGCACCCGACCCAGTACAGGTACTCGGGAGCGTGTCCGTCCTGGACGAGCCGAACGCCGAGGCCGTTGGCCCAGTCCGCCCGCTGTGACTGGGCCACGCCCCACGGGTTCTGCGACGTCTCCATGTTGCGAAGGAGCGTCCCGGCCTCGGCCGGGAAGCGGGACTCGGCCATGACCAGGTTCCGTCGCATGTCGACGATGTGGTCGACGTGCTCGATATTCACCGGACACTCCTGCATGCACGCCCCGCACGTCACGCAGTCCCACACCACCTCGTCCTCGATGACGTCCGGATTCAGCGGCGTCTTCTCGACGTCTCGCTTCTTGCGGTTCGCCGCGATGATCTTCGGACCTTCGTCGAACACCTGGTCGCGAAGGTTCATGATGATCAGCTTCGGCGACAGCGGCTTCCCAGTGTTCCACGCCGGGCACACGTTCTGGCATCGCCCGCACTCGGTGCACGAGTAGGTGTCCAGGATCTCCTTCCACGTCAGCTCGTCGACGGTTCCCGCGCCCAGCCGGCCGCCGCCCTCCTCGAGGTTCTCGAGGTCGATGTCGAGCTTCTCGAGCTTGCCTCGGGGTTTCGTCTTCGTGAAGAACACGTTCGGCTCGGACGCGAAAATGTGCAGATGCTTCGAGTATGGGATGTACGCCAGGAACCCGAAGATGAGCGAGACATGGGCCCACAGGAAGATGTGTTCGAACACGTCCACGGCGCCCCGCGGCATGAGCTCGAACGCCTGCGCGATGAGGTTGCTGAGCGGTGACCAGGCCGGCGGGCTCTCGCTGATGCCGAGTGCGATCTTCGTGGCGTTGATCCCCAGCAGCGTGACGATGATGCCCAGGATCATGAGCAGGATGAAGTCGGCCTCCTCGAGGTGACTGCCCTTGAACCGATCGGGCCGCTGCGCCTTGCGGATGAACACCGCCAGCTCGATCCCCACCAACACGAGGAAGGCGAAGAGGTCCTGCAGCAGCCCGAGCCAGCCGCTTCGCCCAATGAACGGGATGGCGAAGTCGCGCGTGAAGATCTCGCCGACCGCCTCGACGATCGTGGTGAGCAGGATGAGGAAGCCCCAGAAGATGAACGCGTGCATCAGACCGGGGAGCGGTCGCTGCAGCAGCTTCTTCTGACCCAGGACGACCTTTCCCTCGAACTCCAGACGCTTCGGGAGGTCGTCGAACCGGTTGGCCGGCTTGCCCATGCGGACCAGCTGGAACAACAGGTACGCCCGCTGCATGAACAGGCCGCCGGCGATGGCCCCGATCAACGCGAGGAAGGCCGGGCCGACCAGGTTGAGTCCGAGGAGCGGTCGCGGGAGCGGGAAGCTCAACACCGGCGGGAGTCTATTGGCGCGCCCGGGACGGTCGCAACCAGCCGACCGGAGGCGGGGGATCCGCGCTCAGGCGATACGGTTGATGGTCACGTCGTCGACGAAGAGGACGGCGTCGCCGGTCGAGGGATTCGCCGTGAGCCCGACCTGGAAGTTATCGACGAACCCACCGCCGGCGAACACCGTCGTCCCGGCTCGATCGATCACCTTGAGGCCATCGACCCACAACTTGACGTGGCCCAGCGGCCCGAGGCCGAGCTTCAGGCGATACGTCAACCGAAACCACCGCTGCAGTGGAACCCTGACCTCGTTTTGGGTGATCGTGTTGAACGGTCCGAGCTCGCCGCGCTCGACCACCGGGTGCCCGTGGGCGAGCATCACCCGGGCTCCCGGGCTCTGCACCCCGCAACCGCCGCATTCGGCGTCGATCAGGAAGATGTCGTTCAGGTCCGGGGCGCTCTCGAAGTAGAACCACGCGTCGACCTCCACCGTTTGTCCCAGGAGGAACGTGATGCCGTTCTTGCCGATGTCAGCCTTCGTGAGGGTCGGCGAATGCGCGGACGCGGGGCCGAAGAAACGGATCGCCTGCGCTCCCGAATGGACGTGCTCGGTCGACAGGCGGATGTCCGAGCCCTGGTGGGTTCGCTGGACATACGACCAGCGGTCGGGCCGTAGCAGCTCGGAGACGCTCGCGGCGTTCTCGAAGCCATCGGCGAACGCAGGCACCGCCGAGGCAGGGGAGGGAAGCGCGAGCACCGTCATGACGGCCAGGAGGCCGACGAACCACAGACGGCGCGGGCACATGGGCATCCGAGAGTCTAGGGGAGCGCGTTCATGGCCGTGTGGAGTCGACGCCTAGGAGCGGAGGAACGTCAGGACGGCGAGCACTCGGCGGTGGTCGTCGGGGGTCGGGAGGAGATCGAGCTTGGTGAAGATGCTTCGAACGTGCCCCTCGACGGTCTTCTCCGACAGGAACATGTGCTCGGCGATCGCCTGATTGGACCGGCCTTCCGCCATCAGGCGGAGGACCTCCTTCTCCCGGTCCGAGAGCGCGTCGAGGGGACTAGCCTGCCGGGCCCTTCCGACCAGCCGTGTCACGACCTCGGGGTCGATCACGGAACCACCGGCCGCCACCCGCCGCACCGCATCGGTGAATTCCTGCACGTTCGTGACGCGGTCCTTCAGCAGGTACCCCAGACCCGCCGCGCCCCCCGACACGAGCTGCATGGCGTATTCGGTCTCGACGTACTGCGACAGCACGAGCACACCGACCCCCGGGAACTCCTCGCGAATTTGATGGGCCGCCCGCAATCCCTCGTCGGTGTGGGTCGGCGGCATCCGAATGTCCGTGATGGCCACGTCGGGTGGATCAGCCCGCACCGCGCGCAGAAGCTCGTCGGCGTCGGATCCCTGGGCGACGACGGCGAACCCGGCGTCGGTGAGGAGGCGGGCCACGCCTTCGCGAAGCAGCACGGAGTCGTCCGCCAGCGCCACCCGCATGGCCGGGGCCTTCCGTCCAGGCATCCCGGTCAGCCGGTCGGCCGGGTCATCGGCGCTCGGCGCGACCTTGAATACCTGAACGGGTGCGCCCAGCCCCTTCACGGTGGCCTGGCCTCGGTCGACGTACGAGATGCCGTCGATGGTTCGGGCCAGGTGGATCACTTCCTGCGTGGCCAGGACCTCACCGGGACCGGCCATGCTGCACAACCGCGCCGCCAGGTTCAATGCCCCGCCCCGGAACCCGTCGGCGACCGGGACCGCCTCGCCCGCATCGAGTCCGATCCCGACGAACAGTGGAAGGTCGGGGTTCGAGACCGCTTCGGACACATAGGTG
>JBHELE010000284.1:0-4580 GCA_046263235.1 Actinomycetota bacterium | reverse complement strand
CATGCTCCTGCTCGAACTGGGATGGGTGAAGGACCCGGCCGACGTCTACTCGCTGACCCGTGAACAGCTCGAACAGTTGCCGGGATTCAAGGACAAGAAGATCGAGAACCTTCTGGCGGCGATCGAGACGTCGAAGGATCGGCCGCTGTGGCGGCTCCTGGTCGCGGTGAACATCCCGCACGTCGGTTGGCACGTGGCCCAGGTCCTGGCTCGGGCGTTCCCCTCGGTGGCCCGCCTCCGCCAGGCGACCGTCGACGACCTGCTCGCCGTTGAAGGGATCGGTCCGGAGATCGCTCAGAGCGTGCACGATTGGTTTCACGATCGCCGCAACCTCGACCTGCTGGACCGCCTGGCGGCGGCGGGCGTGCGGGTCGAGGACCCCGAGCCCGAGGCGCCTCCGGAGGGGCCGCTGTCCGGCACGACCATCGTGATCACCGGTGGGCTCCAGTCGATGTCTCGAAGCGAGGCCGAGCGCGCGGCGCAACAGGCCGGAGCCCGGGTCGTGTCGAGCGTGTCGAAGAAGACGGACTTCGTGGTGGTGGGGGAGAACCCGGGTTCGAAGCACGACCGGGCTCTGCAGCTGGGCGTCGAGACCATCGACGAGAAGGACTTCCTGAAGCGTCTCCGCGGCTGAGAGCGTGACGCCTTCGTTACGGCTCGTGGGCGATCGCGTTACGGTCGTGGTCGATCGTCCCGAATCGATGTCCATCACCCGCTTGAACACCCTGTGTGTGGTCGGCGCGATGCTCGCTGGGCTCGGACCGGGATGCACCGGCGCCGCCTCGCCGGAGCAGCCCTTTCGGGACCGGGCCTCGACGGCAACGATGCCCGGGGGCGAGGTCTCGGCGCAGAACCCCCCGTCGGCGTCGGAGCGCGCCGATCCACGCTTCTCGGGAACCGTGGCCATCCTCGACGAGCGAACACGCGCCCGCATGGTGCATTCGTGGCGCGAGGGGTGCCCGGTCCCACTCGAGGACCTTCGATTGCTGACGATGTCGTTCTGGGGATACGACGACTGGCCGCATCGAGGGGAGATGGTCGTCCATCGCGATGTCGCCCGGGACGTCATCCGGGTGTTTCGAGCCCTGTTCGAGGCGCGCTTCCCCGTTCGGCGCATGCGCTTGGTGGACGACTACGGCGGTAGCGACGCCCGGTCGATGGCGGCAAATAACACGTCGGCGTTCAACTGCCGCGCCGCGACCGGCGCCCCCGGCGTGTGGTCCGAGCACGCGTACGGCCGGGCGATCGACGTCAACCCAGTGGTGAACCCGTACCTCTCGGCCAGCCGATCGGTCGAACCGGCCGAGGGCGCGGCGTACGTTGACCGATCGCCCGGCGCCGAAGGGATGATCCACCAGGGCGACATCGTCGTTGAGGCGTTCGCGTCGATCGGGTGGGGGTGGGGCGGCGCCTGGGCGTCCACCAAGGACTATCAGCACTTCTCTCGGTCCGGCCGGTAGTTCCGCCCGGGCGCGAACGTCCACCACCGGACGTGCCCCAACCCGGAGCTATTCCTCCAGGGCCTCGACGTCGAAGGGCCCGTCGAACGAGGTCACGAACAGGACCGGACCGTCGCCTGCGGGGGCATGTCTCATCGGCCGGCCGGCCGGAATGTGACAGAACGCCATCGGGCCGATCACGTCCCCGTCGACCTGGAGCCGGCCGTCCAGAACGACGATCGTCTGGGCCGAGGTATGCCGGTGCCGCCGAGCGTGGACACCGGCCGGATATCGGACGAGGTAATGCTCCGCTCCGGACGCCGGGTCCTGGAACAGCAGGCGGAGTCCGATGTCACGGTCGTAGATGATCGGGCGGGCCGGCTCGAGCTCGAGTGACTGCAGCCGGTCGATGATGATCGCTTCGTTCCCCTCCATGCGAACGCTCATCGAGTGGGGCGCCGGCTCATCGTGGGGCGCCCCGCTCATCGAGTCCGACGCCGGGATCGCCCCCGGCCTGGTCTACAACGCATCGGCCGGGACGGCACGCTTCATCGCTTCCAACCGAGCCACGCTCAGGTAGAGATCACGGCATCGAACAGGATCCAGGACGGTCCGAGCGTAGTGGCGGGCCCCCGCCTCCACGTGCCCGCGGAACGCAGGGTCGCTCGCCAGGTGGATCAGGTGCGATCCGACCGCTTCGGCCTGATCGGCGTCGATCTCGACCTTGAGCGCGACATCGGGCGGGATCTCGGCGAACGAGCCGAGGTTGTTCACGATCACCGCCCGCCCCTCCGCGAGGGCCCGTGCGAAAGTCCCAGATGACTCGCCGGCACTCGGATACCGCAGGTTGATCACGACGTCGACGGCCTTCAGGTACAGGTAGAAGCGGTCCAGGTCGACGTATCCGGTGGTCACGACCCGCCCGTCCAGGCCGTGCCGCCGGATCAGGCGGTCCAATCCACCGCCGGTGTTGTCGGCACCGATCATCACGAGCCGAGCGTCGGGGCGCTCGGCGACGAGGCGGGCGAAACCACCGACCACCGCTGCCGGTTGCTTGGGGCGGGTGATGAAACCGAAGTGGCCCACCAGGAAGTCCGTGCGGGAGAGTCCGAGCGTCGCCCGGGCCGTCACGCGGTCGACACCGTTCACGCCGGGCGGCGGGCTCCCGGCGTGGTGCGGGATCACGATCACCGGCACGCCCGGCGCGACGTCGTGCATCCGTTCGCGGGAGTCCTCGCTGTGGACCACGATCGCCTGGGCCCGAGCGGCGACGTGGCGATTGAGCGGGAACAGGAACTTCTCGAAATCCGTGGCGACCCACTCGGCCCGGAGGCGGGCCAGACGCTCTCCGACCTCACCGTATTCGGAACGGAGCAGCGCTCGATAGCGCTCGATCCCTCGCGACTTCTCGATGGTGATGGCCGACAGCAGGTGATGGAGGACGAAGTCGTGAAAGACCGCGACGCCAGGACGTCTGAGCGACAGCTCGTACGCGAACTCGTGCCAGGGATTGTTTCCCAGGTGATAGAACACGGCGTCGTATCCGTCGAACCGGCGCTGGAACTCGTCGGTCGAGATGACGCGCACGCCATGCGGGGAGCGAGGGGAGCGGAACCGACCCGGTCTGGGACAGACGGCCTCCACGTCAGCCGTTTCGGCGAGCAGCCCGAGAAGCTCGAACGAGTAGTCCGAAACGCCGGCGGGCATGGGGGGAAGCGGGGAGACCCATGCCAGGCGCACGCGGTTCCTACCGGTCGACGGACGAGGTCGGCAACGACGAGAGCTTCGCGCCGCTCTTCGCCGTGCTCCGCCGCCGAGTTGGTTTCTTCACCGCGCCGTTGTCGGCCGCGGCGATGGATTCGCGAAGTGCCCGAACCTCGCCGCGGAGCTCTCGGATCTCGTTGCCGTGCCGGGCGTTCACCGCTTCGATCCGACGGTCGAGTTCCTGCAGGATCAGCTCGGTTCGCTCCAGGACGTCCTGGACCAACCGGCCGTAGAAACCCTCCCGCCGCGCCGCAATCCTGCCCTCCACGTCCTCGAGCTCCAGCCGTACCGTCCGGTCGTAGATCTCGTATCCGAGCTCGCGAAGGTACTGGCGCACGGCGCGGCGCCGCCGATACCACTCGAGCATGGGTTTCGGCAGGATCTTCTTTGCGATCTCCCGGAGGATCTGCACGGCCACAGCGTAGCGCACGCCATCAGGACCACATCTCGCGCGACCGCGACGCCGCGCGGGACGATCGTGGCGTTCGCATGGCTTCTCCGGTTCGCGAGAGGCGCCTTGCTAGACTCACCACGGCCGCGCCGACCTGCGCGTTCGTCTGGTGGAGGACCTTCTGGCAGCGACGTCCCTCGTCGAGCTTCGCACGTCCGAGCCCCCGCGGCTCCGCCCGCTGGCTCGGCTGCGAACGCTGGCCGCCAGCCGTGAGATCTTGGCCAATCTCGTCCGCAAGGAAGTCAAGGTCAAGTACAAGTCATCGGTCCTGGGGGCAGCCTGGTCGATGCTCAACCCGGTGCTGTATCTGGCCGTGTTCTCCGTCGTCTTCCTGTTCCTGAACAACCACGTCCCGCATTTCCCCGTGTACCTGCTGTCGGGGCTGCTGGCGTGGAACCTGTTCGCGTCGGGGCTCTCCCTGAGCGCGCGATCGGTCGTCGACAACGCGAACCTGGTCACGAAGGTGTACTTCCCTCGGGAGATCCTGCCGCTGGCCTCGGTCGGGGCCGCCGGGGTCGACTTCGTGCTCCAAGCTCTGGTCCTGGTGGTGTTCATGGCCGCGCTTCGCGTGGGGCACGTCGGCGTGAACGTGCTGCTGCTTCCTCTGTCCATGGTGGCGCTGCTGGCGTTGACCGCGGCCCTGTCGCTGTGGGTGGCCTCGCTGAACGTGCGCTACCGCGACACGCAGCACCTGCTGAACCTGACGCTGCTGGCCTGGTTCTGGCTGACCCCGGTCGTGTACCCCAGCGGGTTCGTGTTCCACCAGCTCGCCGGCAAATCGATCTTCGGCGTGCCGCTGTTGAACATCTACCTGGCCAACCCGATGGCCGGGATCGTGTTCGGTTTTCAGCGAGCGCTCTACGGCGTCGTGCAGCCGCAGGCCGCGCCGGACCCGATCCTGTTCCCCGTGAGCGTCGGATGGCTGG
>JBHELE010000283.1:0-5866 GCA_046263235.1 Actinomycetota bacterium | reverse complement strand
ACATCGAGTCGCAGTTCACGTTCTGTCCGTCGTGCGGGCGGGCCCTCGGCCCGGTCCGCCTCCTTCGGGAGCTCGTGCAGCGGGGGATGGAAGAGCAGGAGGTTCGGGCCATCCTGGTCCGGGCCGGGTTCGAACCGTTCGACGCCGGCTAGGCGGACCGAGACCCATGGCCGAGGTCGAGACCGTCCTGCTCGCGAACCACGCCGAAGCCGTCAACGGGCTGCTCTACCTGGCCGGCGGCGGGTGGACGCACCACTGGCGGGGGGTTCCCCAACCGGGGCAGCCCATGCCGCCGTCCACGGTCGCGTTCGCCTCGACGATCACCGCGCCCGCGACCGAGCCCCCGGCGGCCATCCCCTTCACCGTCCGAATCACGGGTGCCGACGGCGCCGAGGTGATGCGGGCGGAGGGGACCCTGTCGCTGGGGGCCGGGGACTCGGTGAGCACCAAGCGCGCCGCCTTTGCCGGCAACTTCGGGATCGCCTTCCCGGCCGATGGCCGGTACGAGCTGACCGTGGAGATCCCGGGATCGCGTCGAAGCGTGGAATTCTGGGTCCACGACCAGCCGATGCCGCCCCCCGGGCAGGGACCTCAGTCGGGCCAGGCGCAGCATGGCGGCCGGTCCGACCCTACTCCGGGCTACATCTAGTCCGGCTCCATCGCCGACCGGCCCGCCATGGTCTTCGGCAGCTTGATCGGAGCGGGCTCGTACACGATGGTCGAAGCCGTTCGGCCGCGCAGGACGACCGACCCGGCTTTGATCCACCGCTTCTTGGCCTCACCCGTGGCGGACACCGTCGCCGTGCTGGCCAGGACGCGCGACTGCCTCAGCTTCGCCTGGTCGGCAAGGCGGGCCGCTTCGTTCACCGGATCACCGATGACCGTGTACTCGTGCCGGGCCGACGCTCCGATGTTGCCGGCGACGACCAAGCCGGACGACACCCCGATCGCGGCGTCCAGCCCGGGGATCTCGTCGACGAGCGTGGCGATCTGCGCGCGCAGTGCGGCCGCCGCGGCGAGCGCTTGCGTCCGGTGGTCTGGGTCGGGCTCCGGGACCCCGAACACGCACAGCGCCCCGTCGCCGTGGAACTTGTTCACCCAGCCGCGGTGGTCGCCGACGACCCGAACGACGACGTCGAAGAATCGATTCAGGATCGCCACGACCTCTCCCGGCGCCATGCGCTGGGCCAACGACGTCGAATCGATGAGGTCGACGAACAGCGCCGAGGCTTCGCAGACGTCTCCTCCGAGCGACCCAGCCCGACGCCGGGCCTCCTCCGCGACCTCCCGACCGACGTGGCGGCCGAATAGGTCCTGCAACCGGTCCCGGTCGCGAAGTCCCTCGACCATCTCGTTGAACGTCACCTGGAGTTGGCCCACCTCGCCGGTGGAGTCGGCCTCGACGGTCGCCGATAGGTCGCCGGCTCGGACGAAACGAATCGCCCGGCGCAGCTCGCCCAATGGCCTCGAGAAGGATCGGGCTGCGTAGTAGACGAGCGCGAGGGAGACGGCCGACCCGGCCACCAGCAGCACCCACTGGAGGGGGCTCAACCCGATCTTCTCCGGCCGGAGGGCGACGACCGCGAGCGGCAGGGTAGCGCCCACCGACCATGCGAGGAGGATGCGGGTGAAGATCCGCGACCTCGACTCGAACGTTCGAACCTCCGCCGGGATTCGGGCGAGGATCGGGCCGATCGCTTGCTCCTCGAACAAGAAGGTCAGGATCAGCGCGGTGACGGCGAGGAGACTGCCTCCGATACCGATGCGGGGCAGGGCCACCCGCAGGGGGTAGTACGAAAGGAGTATGGCGCCGAGCGCGACCGCGCCGCTCAGCCAGATTCCCAGCGCGAGGAGGCCGCCTCGAAGGGGGAGCCTGGTCGTCGCGGTGGCCTCCTCGCGCGTGGGCGGGCGCGCCTCCATCAGCCAGCTCGTGCTCCGACGGACGAGTCGAATGAACATCCCGATGCCCACCGGGGCCAACACAAACATCGTGCCCAGGCCGAACCCGACAAGCGTGAGGACCAGGCTCGAGAAGGGGCGGCGCTCCGGGCGCGGGAGGACCAGCAACAACGTGATAAGGGCGAACGCGACGAGCGACAGGTTGACGGCGGCGACGCCGCGCCAGATGACCCCCTCGACCTTACGGGCGAGGGCGCGGGCATCGGATTCCTCGAGGCCGAGACCGACCGGACCATCGACGCGTCGCGGCATCGAATCTTGTCGGTTCGGCATCGGGACCCTCGGTAAGCGGGACGGCGGACCGCGAGGATCGTACAGGCGGCATTGACACCGAACAATGACGCGCGCGGCGTCTGGTCGGGAGGGACGCCGCTACTGCGGCGCCGGGGGCTCCAGGATGCAGTCCTCCGGAAGTTTGTCCGTGCGGAGTCCTTTGAACGACGGCGCCCTGAGCTTCCCTCCCGACGTCATCTGCAGGTATTCCACGTCGGCGACCAGCTCCGGCCGAACCCAACACGCGCCCTTGACCTTCCGAAGCTCCCGGTCGGCGATGGCCGGCTTGTCGATTTGACGTTCCTTGAGGCGGTTCATGAGGTCGTTGATCGTGGCGTCCGTGAACCCGGTTCCGACCTGCCCGATCCAGACCAGGTCGCCGTCGCGATACGCCCCCAGGAGCAGCGCCCCGAACGACGATCCCCGCCCGCCCTGGCCGGGCGTCCACCCCAGGATCACGGCGTCCTGCCGGTTGAGAATCTTGATCTTCCGCCAGTCTGGAGTGCGCTTCCCCGGTGTGTACCGGCTGGAGACCCGCTTCGCCATGACGCCCTCGAAGCCGAACTTGCGGGCCTGTTCGTAGAACGTCCGGCCTTCCGCCTCGACGACGACGGTCAGGTTGAGGCCCTTCCCGCCCGGAACGGCGATCTCATCCAGCAGCGCCCGGCGATCGTGTTGGGGACGGTGGGTCAGGTCCTCGCCGTCCAGCCACAGCAGATCGAACGCGAACAGCTCGACCGGGGTCGTCTTCTTCGCGCGTTCGATCTCCGAGGGCGAGGCCAGGTTCATGCGTTGCTGGAGCCGTTCGAACGAGGGACGTCCGCGGGCGTCCATCGCCACGATCTCCCCGTCGACCACCGCGTTCACGGCCGTCACGCGGTTGTGCAGTCGGTTGAGCTCGGGATAGGACGCGGTCTGGTCGCGTCCCGTCCGGGACACGAGCATGGTCGAATCCATGGCCGTGTAGACGAGGCACCGGATGCCGTCGAGCTTTGGCTCGAAGACCCACGCCGGGTCGTCGAACGGCTTGGCCCCACCGGTGGCGAGCATGGGGAGCATCGCCGCCGGCGCAGGCGGGAGCTCTTCCCTTTCGGGTGGCTTCGACAGGAACACCAGCCAGTCGTCCTGCTCCCGCCCGGTCTTCACCAGATGGAACTCCCCGCGGTGCCGCTCGCCGTGAAGACGGAACGACACCTTCTTGTCGGTCCACTCGAGCTCGTCGTACGTGCCCCGGTCCCAGATCACCACCGCACCCGCGCCATAGTGGCCCTTCGGGATCGTCCCCGCGAAGGTGGCGTATTCCATGGGGTGGTCCTCGGTGTGGACGGCCAGCCGGCGGTCGCCGCGCTCGAACGGCAAACCGCGCGGAACCGCCCAAGACACCAGCACTCCGTCCTTCTCCAGGCGAACGTCGTAGTGCAGCCGCGTCGCATCGTGCTTCTGGATGACGAAGCTGTTGCCCGTCTCGGACGGCCTTCCGCCGGCGGGCTCGGGTGTCGCCTCGAAGTCACGCATCGTCAGGTACTTGCGGAGCTGGGGGTCGCGAGACCGGGCGATCACCTCGTCGGACTTCTGCCTGGTGGCGCCTGTCGCAGAGGCCCCGTTCGTCCGCGTTCGCCGGTCGTCCGACGCTTCGCCGGTCGTCCCGCCCCGCTTCCGGCCGCTCGCCGCGGGGCGGCGCCTTCGACCCGACCGCGAATCGGTCTGGTGGTCGGCGCCGGTCAGCGCTCTTGCGGCGGACGCCGCGGCGGCCCTCGGATCTTCTGTCGGTGGCAGAGGGATGAGGAACGACTCCGTGGGGGGCATATCGTCCTCGACGGGGATGCCGAGAGCTTCCAGCGCCGGGGTCAGGTCCTGATCGGCTCCAAGGACCGGCAGGAACGGGTCTTCATCGTGAGCGGCGAACCGGTCCCACACGTTGGCAATGGTGAAGTCCGACGGGCGAACCTCGCCCGCTTCGACCTCCTCCCACGCCAGCGGTGTCGAGACCGTGGCCCCCGGCTCGGGCCGCACGGAATACGCGGACGAGATGTTCGCCCCGGCCCGGTTCATCTGATGATCGATGAAGACACGCCCGGTCCGCTTTCGGACCTCCCATTCCATGGTGACCGACCCCGGGTCGACCTTGCGGATCATGTGGCCGGCCGCGCCGACGAAGTCGCGGATCTGCGTGTACGTGTAGTCCGGGTGGATCGGGACGTACACCTGGAGTCCGGTGGCGCCCGACGTCTTCGGGTAGGACCGCAGGTCGAACTGGTCGCAGACGACCTTCACCATGAGCGCCACCTTCAGCACGGTCTCGTACGGCACGTCGAACGGATCGAGGTCGAAGAACAGGTAGTCGGGCCGTTCGACCTGGCCGCACCGCGAGTGCAGCGGGTGGAATTCGATGCATCCCATGTTCACCACGAACAGCAGCGAGTCGACGCCGTCGACCATCAGGTACTGGATCCAGTCCTTGTTCGGCGACTTCTCGCGGCTGCTCCGGGCCTGGCGGGGATCCCGGGGCCGTCCCCACCGGCCGCCGTCGCCGGTCGACTCGACGCAACACCCCCGGATCCAGGACGGCGTGTACGGCGGGGCGTTCTTCTCGTAGAAGAACTCGCCGAACGCGCCGTCGGGCATGCGCTTCATCGTGAGGGGCCGGTCCTTCAGATAGGGCAGGATCCGGTCGGCGACGTTGTAGTAGTAGGCGAGCAGGTCGCCCTTCGTGTAGCCCTCATCGGCCCAGAAGACCTTGGTGAGGTTCGACAGGCGAACCTGGCGGTCTCCGTCGGTGAATACCCACGCCTCGCCGTGCCGCTCGACTGGCAAGGCCTTCGGGAACTCGACCGTGAACGCCGGGCCCGACGCTTTCTTCGGCATGGCCGCAATGCTACGGGGGGCGAGCGCTTCCCAGGGTTGGCATCGCCCGGCGGTAGAATGGCCTCCCCTTCACGATTAGGGCGTTTGCCCTCCGGAGGTGCTGACGATGCCAAGAACGATGTGGAAGGGTGCCATCTCCTTCGGCCTGGTCACGGTGCCAATTCGGATGTACCCGTCGACCGAGGAGAAGAGCCTCAAGTTCAACCAGCTCCACGACAAGGACCACGGCCGCATCAAGTATCAGCGCGTCTGCTCGCTGGACGGCGAGGAGGTCCCCTACGAGCACATCGTGAAGGGCTACGAGTACGAGAAGGATCGCTACGTCGTGCTGGATGACGAGGACTTCGACGCCGTCCCCGTCGAATCCAGCCGCACGGTCGATATCCAGCAGTTCGTCGACGTCGATGAGATCGATCCGATCTTCTACAAGAAGTCCTATTACCTCGTTCCGGAGGAGGCCGGCGTGAAGGCGTACTCGCTCCTTCGCCAGGCCATGAGCGAGGACGGCCGCGTCGGCATCGCGAAGGTCAGCTTCCGGGACAAGGAGCACCTCGCCGCCCTCCGGTTCAAGGACGACGTGATGGTCCTGGAGACCATGTACTGGCCCGACGAGATTCGTGCCGCAGACTTCGATGAGCTCTCGAAGAGCCCCCGCATCCGTCCGCAAGAGGTCCAGATGGCCCGTTCGCTGATCGACAACCTCACCGAGGAGTTCAAGCCGGACGAATACCGCGATCAGTACCGCGAGGCGCTGATGGAGGTCGTGGAG